>JACMJL010000177.1 GCA_014380625.1 Clostridiaceae bacterium | reverse complement strand
ATTAAGCATAGAGTTTTCCATTCCACAAAAGGATGGAAAATCACAGTACAAACATTTTGACTTACAGAAGGGGATGTGAATATACAATGCTATAACCTTCCCCATAAGAATTTCGCTCCTTAATCTACTTTTAAAATTGACATAAAGGCTTCCTGAGGAACTTCTACAGTACCTACTTGTCTCATTCTCTTTTTACCTTCTTTTTGCTTTTCAAGTAGCTTTTTCTTTCTAGTAATATCTCCACCATAGCATTTTGCAAGTACGTCTTTCCTTAAGGCTTTAACAGTTTCCCTTGCAATTACCTTAGCTCCAACTGCTGCTTGTATAGGAACCTCAAATTGTTGCCTTGGTATTATTTCTTTAAGCTTTTCAGCTATACCTCTACCCTTACTATAAGCTCTTTCCTCTGGAACTATCATAGAAAGTGCATCTACAACATCTCCATTGAGTAAAATATCTAATTTTACCAATTGAGTTTTTATATATCCTTTTAACTCATAATCAAAGGAGGCATATCCCTTAGACCTTGACTTTAATGCATCAAAGAAATCATATATAATTTCATTTAAAGGTATATTATAATTTAGCACTACACGTGTAGTTTCTATGTATTGCATATCAATGAAACTACCTCTTCTATTTTGACAAAGCTCCATTACAGGTCCTACAAACTCATTTGGAACAATTACAGATGCCTTAACCACTGGTTCTTCCATATAAGCTATTTCAGTAGATGCGGGTAAATTTGTTGGATTTGTAATCTCAATCATAGAACCATCAGTTCTTGTAACCTTGTAGATAACTGAGGGCGCTGTGGTTATAATATCAATATTGTATTCTCTTTCAACTCTTTCCTGAATTACCTCCATGTGAAGTAATCCTAAGAAACCACACCTAAAACCAAAACCTAAGGCTAAGGAAGTTTCTGGTTCAAAGGAAAGCGCAGCATCATTAATCTGTAACTTTTCAAGTGCTTCTTTTAGTTCAGTGTATTTTGCACCATCTACTGGATATATTCCGCTAAACACCATAGGAATAGCAGGTCTATACCCCTCTAAAGCCTCACTTGCTGGCCTGTCTGCCTCTGTTACAGTGTCACCAACTCTTGCATCTCTAACATTTTTAATTGAAGCCGTAAAATATCCAACATCACCTGCTCTTAATTCAGATGTGGATATTAATTGAGGTGTATATACTCCGGTTTCAACTACATCATATATCTTCCCTGAAACCATAAGTTTAACCTTTGTACCAGGCTTTACAACACCCTCCATTACTCTTATATGACATATTACCCCTTTATAAGAATCATAGTTAGAATCAAAAATAAGCGCCTTTAAAGGTGCCTCCTCATCCCCAATTGGAGCTGGTATTTTCTCAACAATAGCTTCAAGCACATCATCAATATTTAAACCAGTTTTAGCAGAGATCAAAGGCGCATCATGACTAATAATGCCGATTATATCCTCTATCTCTTTAATTATTTCCTCAGGTCTTGCGCTAGGTAAATCAATTTTATTTATTACTGGTACAATCTCCAGATTATGATCTAAGGCAAGATAACAATTTGCTAAGGTTTGTGCTTGTATTCCTTGTGTAGCATCTACAACAAGAATAGCTCCTTCACAAGCATTTAAGCTTCTAGACACCTCATAATTAAAATCTACATGACCAGGTGTATCTATTAAATTTAATACGTACTCTTCTCCATTAGCCCTTTTATAAACCATTCTAGCAGCTTGTGCCTTAATAGTTATTCCTCGTTCTCTTTCTAAATCCATATTATCAAGAACCTGCTCATTCATTTCTCTTGAGGTTAGGGTTCCCGTTCTTTCTAAAAGTCTGTCTGCTAGCGTTGACTTACCGTGATCGATATGTGCAACTATACAAAAATTTCTAATATTCTTTTGTCTTAGGCTCTGCATTAATTATTAACCTCCATCGTACATTAAAATAACTCAAAGTAAATTATAACATATAATTCTTGGTTAGTGTAAGTGAAAATACCTATTTACCCTTTAAATATTCAGAAATTACTTTTGCAATATACTTTGAGGACGCTTTTGCTTCTGCTATAGAATTCAAATTGGTACCTACCTCAAGCAAAACTGAGTTACTACTTAAATCCTGATTAAAATAAAGAGTACCTCTATGATAATAGGTATATACATTTTTAAAAAGTTTGGGGTAGAGAGAATTTGAAATGCTCATCAACTTATTAGCTAAAACCATATTTTTAACTGTGTAAGGACCTTCTTGGCACATTACAAACATACATTTCGCGACAGATTCTTTATTATAGACTACAATGTCATTATTTTTATTTGAGCTTGAATCTCTGTGGATATCTATAATAAGCTTAAAACTTCCATACTGCTTTAAATACTTATTAACTGTGTCTCTAGACTTAGAATACGCACCTATGTCTCCAGACGCATCATGGAAAGTTTTATCATGTATAGTGGATATACCATATTTTTTTTCAAGTTCTACTTCTATTTCATCACCAACAGCGCAAACATTCATGGTTTGGTCCTTACTATTATTTTTAGTTGGAAGATAACTTTCTGTAGTATGTGAATGATAAAGTAAAACTACAGGTTTATTTGCATCTAGTATTGCTGAGGGTGTAGTAGTAGTATCCCCTACTTTAGTATTACTATCAGCTGCTGTTTCACTTATTACATTTGCTTCATTTAATTTAAAAGGAGGAAGTTTATCCTTTACTTCAACGTTGACATCTAGTTCTTTTGTATCTAACAATGCGATTTCCCTACCTAGAAATGTAACAGGATTATTTATATCTACATCAATAAAACTCCAAAACTTCTCTTGTAAAGATTTATTTTGTTCTGCTAAATCCTCTGAATTAAAGGATGTAATCTTAGCTATAGGCAAGCTATAGTTTATTAACTGCACAAAATATAGGCTTTTATCATTACTATTATCATTATCATTAATCAAAGAAAAGGCACTCACAGCCTTTGTTGCACCTAAAATGACAAAAATCGCCATAAATACTATTAAGATAACCTTTTTAATTTCAACCTGTGAAAGTTTCTTTTTTAAATCTTCATCACCCACTTTAATCCCCCCTATCGTTCTCTAAAATATATGTGGGTGATTAATTGGTTATTACTAGTTTATTTCATATGCGTTATAGTTAATTAATATACTGATTTATTTCATCAAGTTCTAGAGCTGGCTGAAGCGCTAAATTAATGCCTGTTGCAATAATCTTTGATACAGAATCTATTACCATATCAATATCCTTGGGGGTCACCATTAGACCACCTACATAAGGATTTAAAACTTCTTTAATTAGTCTCTGTTTCTCTTCTTTATCTATTTTTTTAAGCATATTATAAAATTCAGAATCTCCACTTGATTGTTTAACCATTTCATCAATAACTAGATCTATTGTGTCATTAGCCATAGTTGCTGCATCTACAACTGTTGGAACTCCAATAGCAATTACAGGAATACCAAGGGTTTTTTCGCTGATTTCCATCCTCTTATTTCCTACACCGGAACCCGGGGAAATTCCAGTATTGCCTATTTGAATAGTAGTATTTACTCTCTCCATCTTCCTTGAAGCTAAGGCATCAATGCATATAATTAAATTCGGCTTAATTTTATCTGCTACAGCTTTAATAATTTCACCGGTTTCAATACCTGTTATTCCTAGAACTCCTGGAGCGATACCACAAACAGGTCTTACTCCTTCATCTATACTATCGGGAACTAATTGTTTTAAATGCCTTGTTATCATAACTTTTGATATTACTTTAGGTCCTACTGCATCTGGAGTTATATTCCAATTTCCAAGACCCACTACTAAAGCTGTCATACTCTCGTCTAAATTAGTAATATTTGAAATAGATTTCGACAGTACCCGGCTAACATTCTCCATAATTCCTGAGTCATAATGAGTAAATTTAGGCATATCAATAGTAATATAGGTTCCCTTTGGTTTACCCATTGCCTTTTCACCAGCTTCGTTTAATATCTCTACATCTGTAACCTTAATATCATTCTCCGTATATTCTTTTACCGCTACCCCTGGTATCCTATTCTTAGTGTTTTTATTTTCACTTTCATAAATCTCTTTTGCTTCTACTGCTAGATCAGTTCTTATATTTATCACAATAATCACTCCTTCTTTTTCATCCTATAGTTTCTTCCAATATGATTAATACTATTCTTAACATTCTACAAAATCACATCATAAACATTATATTTAGCATTAATTTTTAAAGTCATATTAATATTTTAAATACTATTGGATATTAATGCTTGAAGTGGCGCAAATTAAATGCTATAATATCAGTTGTTGAATAAACGAGATCGTAAGCAGATTACCCAAAACTGCCGCGAACCTATTTTTATACAAGGTGGTGAAATAGATGGCAAACATAAAATCAGCAAAAAAGAGAATTAAAGTTACAGAAACTAAGACTTTAAGAAATAGAATGATAAAGTCAGCTTTAAAGACAAAATTGAAGAAGTTTGAAATAGCTTTAACTGGTGGTAATACAGAAGTAGCAACTTCAGCATTTACTACAGCTTCAATAGCATTAGATATGGCAGCTTCAAAAGGTGTTGTACACAAAAACATGGCTGCAAGAAAAAAATCAAGATTAGCATTAAAATTAAATGCACTTAACGCATAAAAATAACCGGTTTTAACCGGTTTTTTTTATGCTGTTAAAGTATTTATAATTAACAATTCCATCTCTGTTTTATCATCAAATGAAGAACTTTTCAAAGTCTTCTCTGTTTCTAAACAACTCATTAAAGCTTTCTGCAAACCTTTAGTAGTAAATTTTCTACTTTGCATTATCATTTTCTCACAAATATAAGGGTGAAGTTTCAACTCTGAACTTAAATTATCCTTTGTCTTTCCACTTTCCAACCCAAGTTTAATTAGAAATATAAGTTTAAACTGTCTTTCTATCATGGATAGGACTACAGTACTTTTTTCCCCTCTAAAAATAAGTTCATTTAAAATTCCTAAAGCCTTCTCAGCTTTTTTTTGTGATATGAAGTCTACTAAGTCAAAAATATCATTATCACTTTTTCTGGGTAAAAGAAAAATGATATCCTCTTTTTTTATTTCCCGACCTAAGGTATAGGCACACAGTTTCTCAATTTCATTAGTAGCTACCTCCATATTATTATCCACAGTTGAGCAAAATAAAGATAACTCAGCTCTTCCAATATCCTTACCCATTTCATCAAATTTTAATTTCACTTTTTTTTCTAACATCATACCCTTTAATTTATTAAATTCGCCAACACATACCTTTTGTTGAAGTTTCTTCACTTTGTTACTAATCTTTTCTCTATCCCCTTGATAAACATAGTACATTATTAGTATACAATGTTGAGGAAGATTATCCATATATTTACTTAAACTTTTCAATATCCCATCATCACCCTCTACACCTGAAGGTTTATTTTTATTGTCTGAAAGAAAATTAGCTCTATAAATAACCACGACTTTCTTATCATTCATAAAAGGCATAGTTTCACAAGCATTTAAAATGGTTTCAAACTCCACATTAGTACCGTCAAACTTTGCATAATTCAAATCAGAAAAACCACCACTAATAGTTTTATCACAAATAGCTTTAACACCTTCCTTAATTAGTTGCTCCTCCATTCCACAAAAAACATAACAGTTATGAATTATTGATTTTTTCAATTCATTTTGTAATTCCTCATACCCTATCAAATAAATCCCTCAATCCTCATGCACCTTCAAAAACTCTCAGATGCCTTAATTTAAATTTAAAACTCTCCCTAAAAAAATATTATAAGAATAAGTATTTTCTACATTAAAATCTAAAGGCGCAATTTTATTGTCCTTAGGTATTATAATTATATCATAATTTTTTTTATTATTCATTTCAGCTACAGGAAAATCATTGTCTCTAGTAAACAAAATATTTTTATTTTTATAAATTACTTCTACTTTCATACTTTTAAGTTTATCTTTATAATAATCTGACATACTGACAATTATCTCATAGTTATCTCCTAACCTAAATCTATTTTTTCCATCTCTAGCTGATAAAATTTCTGTAGTTTTAAATTCTTTTTTATAATTATTTAAATTTTTCCCGCTTGGTTCATCTGTGATCAAATAAGTTGAATTTTTATACTTAATTACTATACTGTCTGATTTACCTGAATTTACATATGTAATTTGAGGTAAAAAACAATAATTATGAATTAGAATAAAAACAATTAAAATTAAAGGGATATACTTACAGCGTTTAGCTCCATTTTTATAAAGAATTAGTGACAGTATAAAAAACACTATAGTCCAAGCGTCCTGCTTATTAAAATAAACTATAGGAGGGCATATACCTAACAAAATAGAAGTTGCTCCGTCAATGGAAGTGAGTACTACATTCAATATTTTATTACAAAAGATAAAAAGGATATCAATACTCGAAAATACTAATGCTAAATTACCAATTAAAACTATACAAGTATAAAGAGGCAATAAAACTATATTTCCTATTAAAAATCCAGTACTTATATTTTTAATGGAAAATACCGCACAGGGCATTGATAGAATTTGTGAACTTAAACTAATACTTACACTTTCATTTATTTTTGTGGGCAGAAATAGAAGTTTTTTAGTAATTTCCTTATTAAATAAAAGTATGCTTAAGGTTGAAAGATAGGATAATTGAAATCCAATATCTAAGATATAATATGGCTTAACTATAAGAATTATAATGGCTGATAGGGCGATTGATGATATGCTATCATATGTTTTATATATCTTTTTAGAAAATTTCACAAAGAATATCATAAGAAAAGCTCTGATAGTTGAAGGTTGATTACCTGTGAAAATTACATATAAAAATGATACTGCTAAGGATGGATATATACCAATTAATTTTTCAAAAACAGCATACACAACCGCCAGATGAAAGCCAGAAACACTAATAGCATGAATTACTCCCATTTTTTGAAAATCATCTTTCTGCTGAGAATCTAAATTTCTAGTATCACCAAAACACATTGCCATAACTAAAGAAGCCTTATCCTTGCTCAAATAATTTTTAAATTTATTATATAAATTAATTTTGAAACTATATATTTTAGTTATTAAATCATCATTTTGTAATTTATATTTCATTATATTAATGCTTCCAACTATACCTTTAGAGAAATTATATTCCCTTGTAAATTCTCCCTCGATTACTAACTTCTGTCCTTCTTTTACCTTTTTAAGGTCACCAATTAGAAGTATTTTTCTATTCTTGTAACTTCCTACAGTATAATATTGACTTTTATTGATTATCCTCACATCATATAAATTGGAATTATAGATGCCAAAATTGAAATACAATACTATACTTATCATACCAATAAAAAAAAATCCTGACACCTGTGCAAAATAATTTTTATCAATAGTTATAATTATTAAAGCTAAAAAAGATGCAGCAATAACTGCACCTAAAACAAAATTCGATATACATACCAACGAAGATAAACAGCCAAAACATAAAGCAACTGAAAAAAAAGCTAATGGTTTTTTCATTGATTTCTAGTCACATTTAATGAATCTGGTACTATATATGGCTCTATATCAGACTCACTTTGCGTATCTACTTCAACAGTTATTTTTATAGTATGTGTAAATCTATCCTCAGTTATATCTATTATTTTCGGAATCCCATCCTTTTGCTTTAATCTGAAAAAATTGTTTGTTATTTCTTCAGCTGCCTTATTATTAATTGTGTCATAACTTAGGTAGTAGTCGGACTCATTCACATCTAAAAATATAGTATTGCTTCCCTTAATAACAGTTTCAAAAATATTTTCAAACAAAGTTAAACACCTCCATGAAGTTAGTTTACCCAATCTCATGAGACTTTAATCAAAAGAAACTTACCATTCATTAAATCTTTTATTAATAAATATCAACTCCATTAAGGGTAGTACAAATTCCAGGCTTGAAGAATTCCAAATCAATCCATTTATTGCAAAACTGAAAAATCCAGAAAGCAAGGACACAAAAACTATTTTAGAAAAATATATTTTCTTTTCAGGCTCTTGATAAAATCTATAATAATATTTTTTAAAGTAAAAATAAATAAAGGATATCAAAACAAACACCATATTAATCCAAAGGGTACTATAAGCTATATTAACGCTTCTATTATTGAAAATACAATAGAATATTATATATGTACCTTGAGTAAGACTAATGGCAAAAGAGTATTTGAGAAACTTTATGAACTTAATATACGTTGGCTTACTTTCTTTTAAATAAAATAATATTTTTTCAAAATTTTCATTTTCAATAAAAGCATCAGCAGTTGCTTTTATTGTAGAACTACAATTGGCCCCAAAAGCTATCCTAAGATCTCCTGCCTTAAGTAGTGGTAGATCTGTTAATTTTGTGCCTGTAACTAATATATTATTTTTTAAAACCTTTAAACTTTTAAGAACTCTAAGTTTTTCATTTATTGAAATTCTGGAAAGCATTTTAACTCTTGCAATAAAACTACTTAAAGCTGCATCATCCATATTCTCAATTTCAACTCCGCAAAGTACATTTTCAGAATCAATAGCTGTCCCAATTTCATTTCCAAGGGATAGAGTTGTTAGTTTGCTGTCCTCTGAAGATATAACTGTTATAAAATCTTTTTCTTCTGCTTGCTTTAAAGCTATTTTAGATTCTTCCTTCAGAGTACCTTTAAGACCCATTAATCCAACAAAAACTAAATAACTTTCTATGTTTTCATCCTTACTTGGAGCGTATTTAAAATTCCTGTTAGCCAAAGCTATAACCGATAAAGAATCAGTGGACATATCTATATCTGCAAGTTTAATATTTTCTATATCTTCTTTTGTCATTTCATACTCTATTCCGTTTTTTAATATAAATTTGCATTTTTCTAAAACCTTGTCCACTGCTCCTACTACATTGGCTCTATAGTGCTTCTCAACTTTATTTACAGTGGTTTTAAGCCCTCTTTCAAGATCGAAAGGTACTTCAACAATCCTTCTATACAACACATCAATATAAGCCTTTTCTATATTAGCCTTTTTTGCAAATTCTATTAAAGCCTTTTCTTCCACATTGTTTTTAGAATTATTGTTACAAAGTAAAGAAATATGGATCATTCTTTCAACATTTTTAGTCAGTTCAATTTTCTTTTCAGAAAAATCCTTTATTACTCCACCAGTGTATAACTTGCAGACACTCATTTCATTTTCATAGAAAAAACCGAGTTTTTCAACATATATTGAATTAATGGTAGAGGCAACTTCAATAGAACTAATACTTTTTATTAGAATTCCATTTTTATTAAATGTTTTTTTTATTAGTAGAAAGAAACTACTCAAAATAATTATTAAAACCAAAGGTGATGACGAGGTAATTATTAAAGTTATTTTGTTAATAATAAGATTTATATTATTCCCCATTATTATACTTATTGACGCTACCATAATGGCACTTAAAAAAGCAACTATTTCTAAAACTTTTTTTGTAGTATTAAAGAAGTTTTCAAATTTTTCGACTCTCTTATTATCTTCAAATAATGTTCTTACTATTTTACCTACTTCTGTTTCAACCCCTATAGCAGTAACAATTCCTACACAACTTCCGTCTATAACGATAGTAGATTTAAAAAGCATATTCCGCATCTCTATAAGTGAAATATCAATTTCCTCAATTTTAGTTGAATATTTTTCTACCTCATATATCTCTCCCGTTACAGATGTTTGTTTTACTTTTAAATTTTCTAACTCTATAATTCTTATATCAGCGGGTACCACACTACCCTTTTGCATAAAAACTATATCTCCTACTACAAGTTCCTCCGCCGGAATCATATAGGTTCTGCCATCTCTTAGTACAGATGCATTAATATCATCTATTTTCATTAATTGCTTTATGTTCTTTGCCTTATTTAAATCATCATACTGATAAATCAGATTACTTGTAATAGTAAAAAAAAACAAAAATATACCTGACAGGTAGTTTTTGCAAACCATCATTAATAGAGCTGTTATAATAAGCATAATAAACCAAGGTTGTAAAATGATTTTTTTTATTACGAATCCACTCTTCTTTTGTTCAATATTAAAAATTCTATTACTTCCACTTTTCACTTTAATAGAATTAATTTTGTCTAAACTTAGCCCTAATCTTTCATCACTTTGAAGTTTTTCCACTATATCCATCCAGGAATAATTATACCAGTGATCCATAAAAAATTGCCCCTATCTATTTAAGTTTAATATAAAATAACTTACCATAGAAAACTATATTATTCTACATAAAATTTTAAATAAATATAATTTATTGTTATTTTGTTGAATTTGTTTAATTATTTTATATCAGCTTTATCTTTGATATTCTTTATAATAGAATCACCAATTCTAGCCCCTACCTTTTTAAGATCCTCAATTGCTTTGTACGGGCCATTCTTTTCTCTATATTCAATAATCTTGTCAGCCCTTGCTTCTCCGATTCCATCAAGTTTCATGAGTTCTTCCTTGTTTGCTGTATTCAAATTTACCTTTCTATTTAAATTTGTACTTTGAATTATACTTGTGGGCATAATATTTGACGAGGAATTTGTATCCTCTTTTTTCTTAACCCAGATACAGTCTCCATCATTTAGTTTTGTAGACTGTATTATACTATCCTTATCCGCATCAACATTATAACCTCCAGAAGCTTTAACTAAGTCAAGTACAATATTTCCTGAATCTAAGGTATATACATCTGGACTTTTTACCGCTCCTTTAATTTCAACTCTTATTTTATTATTCGTGTTCGTAGTCTTTTTAGGATCCTCAGCATTGGTGGGTAAACTATCCTCCTGCACAAAAATATCCTGTTTTTTACTCTTGTCACTTTTATTATTTGTAATATTATAGCCTATTAAAAGAAATATCAAAAATAAAACTAGGATTATTACTGAACCTATTATTTTTTCTTTATTCTTCATTGTAAAAACACCTCCAAATATCTTGTATTTTACCATTGAGACTATAATTATTATTATTGACAAATTTTTATAAACTCATTATAAAAAATATTTTGAAATACCTCAAGATTTTTGGTATAATTCTAATAGATTAAATTTGGAGGTATCTATGAAGAAATTAATTACCCTTTTATCATCTTTATTAATAACTTTTTCTATAAACAATACACTAACCTTTGCGGCCTCTACACCACCTCAAGTTTGTGAGGATAGTGCGGTATTAATGGATGCAACTACTGGTGATATACTTTTTTCAAAAAACATGGATGCGGCGTATCCACCAGCCTCTACAACTAAAACCATGACCGCATTATTAACTTTAGAACAATGCAAATTTGACTCTGTAGTTACAGTTGGCAAAAATCCTCCAAAAATTGCAGCTGGAACAAGTAATATTTCACTCGTTGAAGGTGAGCAAGTTACAGTTAAAGATTTACTATACGGACTTATTTTTCAGTCTGGAAACGATTGTGCTGAGACCTTAGCTGAATTTATTAGTGGTACTAGCGCAAAGTTTGCCGACCTGATGAATAAAAGAGCAAAGGAATTAGGCTGTGAAAATACAAACTTTGTAAATCCAAGTGGTCTGTACAATATAAATCACAAAACCTCAGCAAAGGATTTAGCCCTTATAATGAGAGAACTCTCTAAGCACCCTGAATTTAAGGAGATTTCAACACAACGTTATTATGTAATCCCTCCAAACAATAAATATCCTAAAGGTCATCCAATGAGTAATGAAAGTAAAATTGTGAATTATAAGTCTTATGCTATACCTGGTTATGAAGGTAGTAAAACAGGTTATACTAAAGAATCTCTTTATTCTTTTACTGCAGTAGCCTCTAGAAATGGACAAAGATTAATAGTTTCACTTGTTCACGGAAAGCAGAATGCCTATAATTCCGAAACTCAAGCACTTTTTAATTACGGGTTTGATAATTTCGAACTTGTACCATTATATAAAAAAGGCGATAAGGTTCTTGATTATAAAATAACTGATAGTCTCACCATTCCACTCCTAGCAGCGGATAATTATTTTTTTGTTAGAACAAAGGGCTCGGAAAATGTACCTAATTATTCCCTTTCACATATTGATTTGAAAGATAAATCCTTTAAGACTGGAGATAAGTTACTTTCATTAGATTATAAATTAGGTGATAAGAATCTTATTCCATTAGATTTAAATAGTAGTGTTGATTACGCCCCTAAAATTCCTCAAAAGAAAACTTTGGCCGTTAATAAAAGCTCTAAAATAAAATATTATATTATATTAATACTATTTATCCCAATATTATTTTTTGCTTATATTATTAAAAAGAAACGTTATAGAAGAAAACGTTATAAAAGATATCAACGTTATAGATAAAAAAAACAGTGGCAAGAAGCCACTGTTTTTTAAAGCCTATTTTTTTGAAGATGACTTATTAAATCAACTATATCCTTAGGTAATGAAGATTCTATTTCAATTAGCTTACCGGTTCTTGGATGAGGAAATACTAATCTATAAGCGTGTAATGCCTGTCTTTCTATATACCCTTCATCTCCTTCAAGACCATAAAGGGTATCTCCAAAAATAGGATTACCTAAATGGCTCAAATGTACTCTTATTTGATGAGTTCTACCAGTTTCAAGAGTTAGCTTCACCAATTGTGCCCCTTCATAGTTTTCAAGGACATTAAAGTGAGTAACACTTCTTTGTCCCCTTTCATCCACAATCCTTTTTATAGAGTCTTCTTCAGCTCTTAATATAGGTAAGTCAATAGTACCCTTCTCCTCATGCAAATGCCCATGAACCACTGCAATGTAACTTTTCTCATAGTTAGTTAGTTCATGTAGATCTCTTGCGAGAGCCATATGTGCATATTGATTTTTGGCTACTATTACTAAGCCTGAGGTATTCATATCTAAACGGCTTACTAACCTAACAATACACTGTTCCCCATTTTCCCTAAAATGATATAACAACCCGTTACTTAAAGTATCCAGCTGATAGCTTTTTGTAGGGTGCACCACCATTTTAATTGGCTTATTTACAATAACGATATCTTCATCCTCAAATAGTATATCTAAATCCATTTTTTGAGGTTCTACATTTTGGCTTTCTTCTTTGTCAAGTTGTAATTCTAACTTGTCTCCCTGTTTTAAAATATAAGCTAGAGTAATAATTTTACCGTTTACAAGAATTCGTCCATCAACTGCCGCACTTCTCATAAATCGAGTTGATAGTTTCAAATCCTTTTTAAGGTAATCTCTTAATTTTAATGTGGCTTCTTTAGCTGTAATCTCATACTTAAGTCTACTCATTAATTAGTCAACCAAAGCTATAACTTCAATTTCTACCATAGCATCCTTAGGTAGTTTAGCCACCTGAACACAGGATCGAGCTGGTTGCTGAGTGATGAAATATTGTGCATATATTTCATTTACCGCTACAAAATCATTCATATCCTTTAAATAGACAACAGTTTTAATAACATTTTCAAAACTTGACCCCGCTTCATCTAAAATACCTTTTAAATTCTCTAGCACTCTCTTAGTTGCAGCCTTTATATCAGAATTTATAATTTCCCCTGTGGATGGATCTAAAGGTATTTGTCCAGAAGAAAATAATAAATTCCCGATTTTAATAGCCTGTGAATATGGTCCAATTGCTGCTGGAGCATTTTTTGTAGCTATGATTTCCTTATTCATTCAATTAACTCCTTTTAAAAATTATTTCTTAAAATTATATCATTTCTAGCTATTACTGTATCTGGATGTAGTAGCTCACCTTTCAGAATCACAAAGTTTATTGTATTGTCAAAGGCTAAAAACAAAGCTTTTTCTAAATCCTTAAAGGCTAAATCTCGTAAAACCTCTACACCGGGAAAATTACGATTTGGTTCAATAAAATCAGCTAAATAAATGATTTTCTCCAAGGACGTCATATTTCCTCTACCAGTGGTGTGATATGTAATGGCATTTAATATTTCATCATCAGTAACTTTAAAAATATCTTTTGCTACAATAGCACCTACTAATCCATGCAGGATTTGTGGGGATTTATAACAAACCTCAGAAATTTCAAAACCTTGTCCTCTAGCTAAATTAAGAATTTCTTCATCCTTTAAATCTTTAGCACAGTCATGAATTAATCCAGCAAGTCTGGCCTTATCCTCATCTACTTTATATTTTTTAGCCAGTAACACTGCTGAATCTCGAACAGCTAGACTATGTTCATATCTTTTAATTGTAAGGTTTTTTTTAAGATAATCCTCCAACTCTTTCTCAGTCCACATTTATATTCTCCTCCTTATAAAGGCCAAGTTTTCTAATGGAAGCTTCAACGCTTTTGGAAACAAGGGCCTCAATTTCTTCATTATTTTTAACCTTTTGTCTAATCATAGTAGAAGAAATATCTAAGGGTTCAATCTGGAGAAGGATTATCTCTTTATTGTACTTTTTTTCAACTTCTAATTTTACTTGAGAAATTCTATTTTTATCGAATCCAGGTCTATTAAATACTACAAAATTGCAAAGCTCTAAAATTCCGCTTACATTCTTCCAATAATGTAAATCCATTAAACAATCAGAACCAGTTAAAAAATACCATTCTGTGGTCTTTTCTAACTGATTAAAATATTCTAAGGTTTTATAGGTATAGCTAAGACCACTATTATTAACCTCAATGGAGTCCATTTCAAACTTACTTTCATTTATGATTGCACTTTTTACTAATTCACACCTAATAAGTGCATCTGTTATTATTTTATTAGTTTTATGTGGAGGGTTTCCTGATGGTACAAAAATCACTTTGTCCAATTTTAATAATTCTAAAGCTTCATAGGCTAAGTATATATGTCCATTATGAATAGGATCAAAGGTTCCACCAAAAATCGCCTTTTTTAACCCACTCATGATATATTATACTAACTCAATTTTTGATTTAGTTCTTGATCTTCTATAGATGACAAATTTACTTCCTATAGCCTGCACACCTTCACATTTTAGCTCTGTACAAATTATATCAGAAGCTTCTCTAGAGTCTAATCCACTATTTTCTAATACCTTTACTTTTATTAATTCCCTAGCCTCTAGTGCATCATCAATTTGCTTTATAAAGTTCTCATTTATTCCTTCTTTTCCTAATTGGAAAATTGATGGAAGAGCATTACTTAATCCTCTAAGATAGCTTCTTTGTTTACTAGTTATCATTTTATTTCCCCCTATAATAAGTATTCAAATTCAAAGTCATTTACTCTAACTGTATGACCATCTTCAATTCCCATTTCCTTGAGTTCATCCCAAATACCCTTGTTTTTCAGAACCTTATGGAAATATTTAAATGAATCAGGTTCGTTAACATTTACACTAGCAAGAAGCCTATCAACAAAACTCCCCTCAATTATAAAGGTATCTTCTTCTCTTCTTATAGTATAAGTAAAGTGTTTATCCTCTATAATAAACATATCTGTTGCTTTTATTTCTAATTCTACTACTGGTATTGTAGTGAGCATCCTTGCTGCTTCTTTTAGAACTGTATCTACGCCCTCTCTCGTTGCTGCAGAGGTCTTATAAACCTTATCATAGCCCTTTTCATTTAGGTACTTTTTAAAGTTTTCATAGACGCTATCATCCATAAGAACATCACACTTATTTGCAATAACAATTTGAGGTCTATCCCATAGCTTTACACTGTATTTTCTAAGTTCCTCATTTATCTTTTCAAAGTCCTCAATTGGATCTCTTCCATCAACACTTGCTATATCAACTACATGTATAAGTAATCTAGTTCTTTCAATATGTCTTAAAAAACCTAAACCAAGACCAATACCTTCTGCTGCACCCTCAATTATACCAGGAATATCAGCCATTACATAACTTTGAATTCCAGGTAAACTTACTACACCTAAATTAGGCTTTAAAGTTGTGAATGCATAATTAGCTATTTTAGGTGTTGCTTTTGAAGAAACAGATAAAAGTGTAGACTTTCCTACGTTAGGAAATCCTAATAATCCAACATCAGCCAATAGTTTAAGTTCTAGTTTTAGCCATCTTTCTTCACCTGGCATTCCAGGCTCAGCGAAATTAGGCGCCTGTCTGGTCGGAGTACAAAACTTTACATTTCCTTTTCCGCCTTTTCCACCTTTTGCAATTAAATAAGTCTGATTATCATGGGATAAGTCTACCATTATCTTATCAGTTTCCACATCTCTAATTATTGTACCTAAGGGTACTTTAATATAAAGGTCATCTCCAGCTTTTCCATAACACTTTGCACCTGAACCATTTACTCCTCTTTGAGCAATAAACTTTCTTGTATAAGTAAAGTCCATAAGGGTAGTCATACTTGCGGTTGCCACTAAAAATATACTTGCACCATTTCCACCATCACCACCGTCTGGACCTCCAAGTGGTACATACTTTTCTCTTCTAAAGGAAACAGCACCATTTCCGCCATCTCCTGATTTTATAAATATTTTAGCTGTATCAATAAACATTTATTTCACCCTACCTATGTTTTTTATTATTAAAATTACATCATTTATATTATGAACTAAAAAGCTATTTTTTATCTAAGGTTTTTTTAATTTTAAAAAGGCACCCGTTCGGGTGCCCTAAACTACTCAGCTATAACTGCTTCTACATCTACTGGATATACACTGGCTTTTTTCTTTTCTTTTCCAAGCCTTTCGTATCTAACAACTCCATCAATCTTAGCAAATAAAGTGTCATCACTTCCCTTGCCAACGTTAGTTCCAGGATGAATTTTAGTTCCTCTTTGTCTTACTAATATGTTTCCACCAAGAACAAATTGTCCATCAGCACTTTT
>JACMJL010000176.1 GCA_014380625.1 Clostridiaceae bacterium | reverse complement strand
CAGACTGAATAAGACTAAGTGCATCTGGAATAGAGTCAACACCGAATAATGGTATTTGTTTAGCATCTTTATATCCTGCTTTGTCTAATGAAGCTATTGCTCCTAAAGCCATACCGTCATTGTTAGTTATAACAACTTCAATCTTAGTATTATATTTTGAAATCCATGCATCCATCTTATCTGTTGCTTTTGCTGTATCCCACATTGCTGTATCTTCTACGATCTTTTCTACCTTAATACCAGCTTTTACAATTGTTTCTACAGAATACTTTGTACGAGCTTCAGCATCTGGATGTCCTGGTTCTCCTTTAATCATAACATATGAAATAACTCCATCTTTATTCTTATCCCATTCTGGATGAGCTTTCCACATTTTAGCTATCATATCACCTTGTAAAACTCCTGATTCAGAAGATATTGTTCCTACATACCATGCTTTGTCATATCCTTTTAAAACTGCTGCTTCTGGCTCTTTATTAAAGAATACAACTGGTAATTTAGCTGCTTTAGCCAAATCTACTATACCTTGAGCAGCCTTTGGATCAACTAAATTAATTGCAAGAGACTTAACGCCTTTTGAAATCATTGTAGATACTTGGTCATTCTGTTTTGATTGGTCATTTTGTGAGTCATTCATCAATACTTCAGCCTTATCTTTTGCTGCTTTTTGAATTGAGTTACGTACAAATGACATAAAGTTATCATCATACTTGTAAATTGTTGCACCTATTTTTGGTAACTTTGTTGTTGCTGCACTATCGCTTGATGTGCTAGTTTTAGATGTGCATCCACCTACTAGTAAAGCTGCAATAATTGGAATTACTAAAAGACTTTTTTTCATAATTAAATTTCCCCCTATTTTTTATTATGTGTTTTGTAATGGTTTACAAATATATATTAACATTAATTAAATTAAATTGTAATACAAAATCCTACACTCTTATATTGAAATCCCACTGTGTTTATTTATAAGCTTGATCAGCTACATCCGTATTATCCCTTGTTATATTAATATATGGTACTCTTATATACTTATTATTCTCTAACTTCCAAGAGGTTCCTTCAAGCAAATTTCTATTATTGGCAAGGTTTACTGCTAAATCAATTATAGCTGTTCCTTGATCTTTAGCATTATTTAATACTGTACCTGACATTTCACCTGATTTAATCTTTTCTATAGCGTCCGGTATAGCATCAACACCCACTATAGGTATAAACTTACTTCCAGTTAGATACCCGCTTTTTTCCAAGGAGGCAATAGCACCTAATGCCATTCCATCATTATTAGCTATAACAAATTCAATTTTATTCCCAAATTTAGATAACCATCCATCCATTTTATCCGTGGCTTTTACAGCATCCCACATTGCTGTGTCTTTTGCTAATTCTTTTACCCCTATACCCTCTTTTATCAACTCCTCAATTACATACTTAGTTCTAGCTTCAGCATCTGGATGTCCTGGTTCTCCCTTTAGTAAAACATAAGAAAGAATTCCATCTTTATCTTTATCCCATCCAGGATTTGCCTTCCATAGTTTAGCTATCATTTTACCTTGAAGTATTCCGGATTCAGCTGAATTAGTTCCCACATACCATACCTTATCATATCCTGCCAACACGGATGCATCTGGTTCCTTGTTGAAAAAAATAACAGGTAATTTAGCCGCCTTTGCCTTATCCAAAATACCTTGCGCAGCCTTAGGATCCACTAAATTGATTGCAAGGGCTTTGACTCCTTTTGTAATCATTGTATCTACTTGTTCAGACTGCTTTGCTTGATCATTTTCCGAGCCATTCATATTAAGCGCTGCTTTCCCAATAGCAGCTTTTTCCATTAACATCCTTACATAAGACATAAAGTTATCATCATACTTATATATGGCTACCCCTATTTTGGGCAACCCACCCTTACTTCCTTCACGTGAAAAACTATCAATGTTCTTACATCCTACAAAAATACCAGCTATTACTAATGAAATAGTTAAAAGCTCAATAACCTTTTTTATATTTTTCATTACAATTCTCCTAAATATTTGTGATTATTTTATCTATGCTTACTATTGTATAAAAGGAAATAATATTCTCTGATTCTCAGGCAAGTACATATCTTTTCCATCAATAACCGCTAACTTAGTATCAATATACTTAGGAATTTTCTTTCCTTGGAGCTTTAAAACTGTATTCTTGACACCTAAATACCCCATACTAAAAGGAATCTGAGTTACAGTTGATTGTATAATACCCTTTTCTAAAAATTCAATTTCTTCAGTAGTGCTATCGAAAGCAACCAGCTTAATCCTACCTGAAAGTCCCATTTCATCAATTGCTTGAGCTACTCCAATGGAACATTTTGAATCTAATGTAATTATTCCATCAATTATTCCATTGTTTTTTATAATTTCTTTTGTAATTTCATATGCACCCTTTATTCCTGAAGAATCGTATTCTTCCTCTACTACACTAATTTCAGGGTATTTTAAAAGTACAGTCTTTAATCCTTCTTCTCTTTCCTTCGCATTTATTATATCTGGTGGCAGATTAACAATAGCAATTCTGGCATTCTTACCCACTAACTCAATGAGTTTTTCCCCTGCCCTTTTACCTGCATTTATATTATCTGTGGCTATAAAACTAGTAATTCCACTTACATTTACCTTACTATCTATTGCTACAACGGGAATATTCTTATCGATAGCCTTTTGTGTTATCTTTTTAAGCTGATTATAATCAATTGGAGCCAGTATTATTGCGTCAGTACCTCTATCAATGGCTTGGCCTACAAGATTTATTTGTCCATTAATATCATTTTCATCATCAGGTGCCATGAAATCAACTTTAACATTAAATTCTTTAGCAGCAGCATTAGCTCCTCGCCTTACACTTTTCCAGTAGTCATCATTTTGTGTCTTTAAAATGATTGTTACATTTTTGACTTTTTCACTATCCGTAAACCCGTAATTTTGATAAAAAAATCCAGAAATCGATAAAGAAAGGATTAAAATTGCAAATATACCTGTGATAATTTTTTTCATCTATAACAACACCACTTTCTTCACTCTTCTACAATAGGTAGCCACATTTTTATTCTAGTTCCTTCTTCAATTACACTTTCTATTTCAAGACCATATTCTTTACCATAACATAACTGAATTCTTTCATGTACATTTTTCACTCCAACTCCAGAACCTGCCTTTGCCTTTGTTTCATATTCGAGAAGTTTCTCCAATTTTTCAAGTTCAATTCCCAGTCCATTATCATCTACCTCATATAATAATCTACCATTAACAATTGCAACCGATATCTTTATAAGCCCTTCATCCACCATATACTCAATGCCATGATATATAGAATTCTCTATTAAAGGCTGCAATATTAGCTTTAATGTTTTATACTTTAGAACTTCTTCTTGAACAACAATTTCAAATTGGAACTTGTTTTTATACCTAACCTTTTGAATAATTAAATAATTTTTTGCATGTTCGATTTCTTGTTCAACAGTAATAATATTTTTCCCTCTGCTTATACTTATTCTAAATAACCTTGCAAGGGCAGTAACCATAATAATTACATCTTCACTTTTTTCATTTTCAGCCATCCATACTATAGAGTCTAGTGTATTATATAGGAAGTGAGGGTTAATTTGGGATTGAAGAGCATCTAATTCACTTTTTCTTTTTGCTTCTTGCTCTACTATTATCTGATCCATAAGCATTCTTACCTTAGAAACCATTAAATTAAAGGCTCTAGATAATCGTACTACCTCATCCTCTCCCTTAACATCCACATATATGTTGAACTCACCTTCTTCTACCTTTTTCATGGACTTTTCTAATTCCTTTATTGGATGAGTGATTTTGGCTGAAATAAATGCAAATATTAAAATTATAAATATAATGCAAAAAAACAAAACCCATCCCATAAAAGCAGTAATGTCTTGTTTGGACGCCACAATTTCTGACATATAAGCTACGGCTACAACCTTCCAATTTGTATAGTTTACAGTCTTAACTGTAACCAATCGATTTCCTTCATCAGATTTTTCTAAGTAACCACCTAAAAAATCCTCACTATTTTCTTTCTTTAAGCCAATATTAATCAATTGTTGCTGAGGATGATATATAATATTATCATCTGAATCAACAATGTAAATATAACCTCTTTTTCCTATACTCACATTTTGGCAGAGTTGTCCTATTGTACTAAAATTCATATCTACTAAAAGTACTCCTCGTTCCTTTTTATCTCCTTTATAGAAACTTATAACACGGCTTAAAGAAACTACCCAGTCATGTTTACCTTGAAAGAGATTCTGCACATGTGGTAAAGAAAAAATTACGTTATCAGATTTATTAAGTGCTGCTTTAAACCACTGCTGATCAACAACATTTACCTTATCCTTCAATGTTGTCATGGGCGAACCTATTATAAGTTCCCCCTTTTCTGAAAATACAGCTAAACTAGTAACATCTTCCCTAATATTCTGGATTACATTAATTTGATCTTGCAACTTACTATTGGGTATGTTCTGATTTAAATATATATTTTTATTCAATAAGTTAGATACATCTGTAGTGCTCTTTAAATAATACTCTATATTTGAATTTATCTGATTAACCAACTGTTCAGTACTTAAGGATGCATTTTTTTCTGCTGAAATTGAAAACTTATTATACAGTGTAATTCCAACAAAGAGCATAGCTATTACCGTAATAACAGTGAAGGATATGGTTATAATAAATTGTATACTTCTTATCTTAAAGGAATTAATCAGAATGGCAAAAGGGTTCTTTAAGAATCTTTTTACCTTTTTTTTCAAAATCTCACCTCCTCTTATGTTGCACAAACTGATTTATAAACTATTTCTGTATTCTGATGGTGAAACCCCAAAATATTTTTTAAAGCAATAACTGAAATAATTTGGTTCTGAATAACCTACATATTTAGCAATAGCAGAGGATTTCATATTAGTTGTCCTTAGTAATTCTTTTGACATATCCATTCTAATCTGAGTTAGGTAGTTTACAAAGGTCATCTCTGTTTCTCGTTTGAAAATAAAACTAAAATAGGTTGGACTTATATGCAAGTAATTGCATAGTTTATTAATAGTTATTTCACTATCACTATAGTATCTACTAATATAATCCTCAGCTTTTTGTACTAAAAGCTTACAAGTGTCCTGCCTATCAGCTATAATATAAGTCCATATCCTTAGAGAAATATCCTTAAACCACTTTCTAACCCTATTCAAATCATTAAATTCATATAGTTCTACAAATAAATTGTAATTTTCACCAAAGACATTTACTAAATCTACATTGGAGTTTTTTGCCACTTTTAATATAGTTGTAAGCATCTCCAATAAATATATTTGATAATCCTTAAAAGGAACCTTAACAGCTAAAAGCTTATCAAACATTTTATCTAGGATATCATTAATTTCCTCTTCCGTTCCAACTTTTATAGCACTACTAAGATCATGCTCCATAATTTCATCAAAAACTATTTTATCCTTACTACTGGGTTCAATATCTTCTATCCATATAGTTCTATCATTACCTATAATCAGCCTATAATCTAGTGCGGACATAGCATTTTCATAAGAATCAGATATTAGTGATACATCGCTAAAAATAGTCCCAAGTCCTATGGTAACCGTAAGCATTAGGCATCTTTTAATATTTTGCCTTATTTCTTCTAGAATAGGTAGTATTTTATTACTTATAGCAATTCTATCCTCTTCACTATAGTTACTAATTAGTATAACTTGGTCATTATACATAAAAACATTATCCATATTATATTTACTAAGGATCTCCGTGGCAATATTAAAAACAGCAAACTTAATGAGTTCAAGGGTTTTTGCATACTCTGTTTTTTTACTATAATATATATCCCCTTGGTCCATACTTATTACAGCAACAACAAAAGCTTTTCCATCCAGGCAAACATTATAGTTTATAGATTTTTCTTGAATCTCCTCCTTGGGCATTTTACTAGTTATTAAGGAAGTAAAAAATTTCTCCTTCAAAATAGGCAAACTCTTAACATAATGTTCCTTTAAGTCATCCATATCTGCTTTTTTTGATAATTCTTCATCAATCTGAGTTTTAGCCTTTAGAAGTATTTCAATTAAGTCTTTTGAGGATACAGGTTTTAATGCATACTCAATAACATTCAAATTTACTGCCCTATGAGCATATTCGAATTCATCAAATCCAGTTAAAATTATGATTTTGATATTTGGAAATCTCTTCTTTAATACTTCTGACAGTTGAAGTCCATCCATAAATGGCATCTTAATATCCGTTATAACAACATCTGGCGTGACTTTCTCTGCAATTTCCAATGCTTCTCTTCCATTTTCAGCTTCTCCTATTAATTGAAAACCATATTGTTCCCACTGTATTTTTTTTAAAATACCTTTTCTTACTTCTTCTTCATCATCTACTAATATTAGCTTATACATATTTTCCTCCAATATTAAAATTGTAGCATAATTAATTTCTGAGATACATAAATCAATTATACTTCCTACAATATATTTTTAATAGTAAAATTAAAAACACCGTAAATTACATGACAATGTTTATAATCTATAAAACCCTTTTAAAGCTTGTAATTTTGCTTTAAAAGGGTTCTGTTCTTCATCCTGAATAATTATGGGAGGAATCGTAATTTCATTCCATATTCAAACTTGTTATTTATAAGCGTCTAGTCCTACTTGAACATTATCTTTAGTTATTGCTAAATAAGGTACACGTACTGCTTTGTTTTCATCTAATTTCCATGCGGTTCCTTCTGTTGGTGCTTTTCCATTAGCAACATTTAATGCTAAGTCAAGAGTTGCTTTTCCTTGGTTTACTGCATCATTTAATACTGTTCCAGCCATTTTACCAGACTGAATAAGACTAAGTGCATCTGGAATAGCGTCAACACCGAAAACTGGTATTTGCTTAGCTCCTGTGTATCCAGCTTTTTCTAATGAAGCTATTGCTCCTAAAGCCATGCCGTCATTATTAGTTATAACAACTTCAATCTTAGTACCATATTTTGAAATCCATGCATCCATCTTATCTGTTGCTTTTGCTGTATCCCACATTGCTGTATCTTCTACAACCTTATTTACTTTAATACCTGCTTTTACAATTGTATCAACCGAATACTTTGTACGAGCCTCTGCATCTGGATGTCCTGGTTCACCTTTAATCATAACATATGAAAGTGTACCATCTTTATTTACGTCCCATTCTGGATGTGCCTTCC
This sequence comes from Clostridiaceae bacterium, assembly GCA_014380625.1. Taxonomy (GTDB): domain Bacteria; phylum Bacillota; class Clostridia; order Clostridiales; family Clostridiaceae; genus JACMJL01. Next base: position 23,324 of record JACMJL010000176.1, on the reverse strand, counting down.
AAAGTTTAGCTATCATATCACCTTGTAAAACTCCTGATTCAGATGAGATTGTTCCTACATACCATGTTTTATCATATCCTTTTAAAACTGCTGCTTCTGGCTCTTTATTAAAAAATACAATTGGTAATTTAGCTGCTTTAGCCAAATCTACTATACCTTGAGCAGCCTTTGGATCAACTAAATTAATTGCAAGAGACTTAACTCCTTTTGAAATCATTGTAGATACTTGGTCATTCTGTTTTGCTTGGTCATTTTGTGAGTCATTCATCAATACATCAGCCTTCCCAGCTGCTGCTTTTTGAATTGAATTACGTACAAATGACATAAAGTTATCATCATATTTGTATATTGTTACACCTATTTTGGGTAAAGAAGTAGTTTTGGTTGGGCTAGTATCTGGTGTCTTAGTCTTGGGTGAACATCCACCTACAAGTAAAGCTGCAATAATTGGAAACACTAAAAAACTTTTTTTCATGATTAGTTCTCCCATCTTTCTTTATTTTATTATTAGTAAAGTCTTTTATTGATCACTTATACCTTAGTATTCTTTACAAAATAACATTAATTATACAAATGTAGTTATTGTAAATTAAATAAAGTTAGAATGGGTTAAGAACCTAAGCTAAGGCTTGTTCTAAGTCTTTAATTAAATCCTCTGAATTCTCTATTCCAACAGAAAGTCTTAAGAGTTTTTCATTTACCCCAAGTCTGTCCCTTATTTCCTTTGGAACATCCGCATGAGTTTGAACCATTGGATAAGTAATAAGACTTTCAACTCCGCCTAAGCTCTCTGCGAATATAATTACTTTTACTTTTCTAAGAATTTTTTCAACAATAGCTTCATCCTTAACAGAAAAAGAAATCATAGCTCCGAAACCAGATGATTGTCTCTTGGATATATCATAGCCTTCATGTTCAGGTAACCCTACATAATAAACCTTATCAATAGCCTTATTACTTTTTAACCACTCTGCAATTATAAGAGCATTACTTTGTTGTTTTTCTAGTCGTATAGCTAAAGTCTTAATGCCGCGAAGTATCAGCCAACTATCGAAAGGTGCTAGCACAGCGCCCTCTGACTTTTGAAAAATCTTCATTTTTTCATTAATTTTATCATCACTTAAAACTATAAAGCCCGCTAAAGTATCATTGTGTCCCCCTAGATATTTTGTTCCACTATGAACTACTATATCTGCTCCCAATTCAAGTGGTCTTTGAAAATATGGTGTCATAAAGGTATTATCAACAATAGTTATAGCACCTCTTGATTTAGCAATGTTAACAATCTCTTTTATGTCAGTAACCTTCATTATAGGATTTGAAGGTGTTTCAATAAATACCGCTCGTGTATTATCCTTAAAAGCTTTCTCTACATTATTATAATTACTTGAATCTACAAAGGTAAATTCTATTCCATACTTCTTATAAATTTCTTGTGATATTCTAAAGGTACCTCCATATAGATCATCAGAAAATATAAGGTGATCTCCTGGGTTGAACAAAGTAAGTACCGTAGATATTGCAGCCATTCCACTTGAGAAAGCAAATCCATACTTTCCATTTTCTAAATTTGCAATTGTTTTTTCAAGTTCTTCCCTTGTGGGGTTTTGCAGCCTGGAATAATCATATCCTGTTGTCTCTCTTAACCCAGGATGTCTAAAGGTAGCACTTTGATAAATAGGGAAACTAACAGCTCCAGTACTAACTTCATAAAGACTATTTCCATGTACAACCTTAGTATCAATTTTAAAATTCAATTTATCGTCGATTTCAACTCAGTCCTTTCCTTAATAAATATAATGCATAATCTAGAAATTTATTTATATTAACATACTATTTACAAGTTATGATGTCAAGTATATTATTAATCTTATGCACAAAAAAACTATAAAGATTGAGCCTAGCCCATAAGGCTATTATTTCTTGAGTATAATTAAAATTTCTACATTTATAATGTGTTAATACATTCTTAACAAACTTGTTATAAAATAAAATATAGGGGTGATATATATTATGAGTGCCTTATTAGAAAGAATTCAAAGGAAAGATAGTTCTATACTGCTTTTATTTAACAATAATATGAAGTGCAGAATTCTAGATTTTATTATGCCCTTTATTACCTATCTAGGTTCATTCACTTTTTCTGTCACTCTCTGCGTAGTTTGCTTTTTTATTCCTTTAGATATTGCTCATTCTTTAGCGATAAAAACTGCTTCTTCCTTAATAATATCTACTGTTGCAGTTCGTTCAATAAAGATTACAGTAAATCGTATAAGACCTTTTTTGACATTAGAAAATTTAAATACAAAAAAGATAGGAATTGATAACTATTCCTTTCCTTCGGGTCATACTACTTCTGCCTTTTCTATTGCGATTATATTTTCTCTTTACTTCCCAATAGCCACACCATTGCTGGTCACTTTAGCCTGTGGTGTTGGAATTTCAAGAATGTACTTTGGAGTTCACTATCCAACAGATGTACTGGTTGGTATGATTCTTGGAACTATATGTTCCTACACAGTATTCCTTATTTAGTTTTCTTAAAGAAACCTAATACTATACTTAATATATGAGGTGATTTATAATGCTTAACAAAATTAAAGCTGCGATATTTGATATGGATGGAACGCTAATTGACTCCATGGGAGTTTGGAGCAAAATAGATATAGACTTTCTTGAAAAACGTGGTTTTCTTGCTCCAGAGAACTTAAAATCAAATATTGAACATTTAACTTTTCTAGAGTGTGCCGAGTACTTTAAAGATAACTTTGCACTTACCAATACTTTACAAGAAATTATGGACGAGTGGACTGAGATGGCTCAAAGTGAATATGAATATAATATAAGACTTAAACCAGGCGTTAAGGAATATTTAAATTTATTAAAAACTCTAGGAATTAAAATTAGCATTGCTACAAGCAACAACTTAGCTCTTATAGAAAAGGTTCTAAAAAACAATGAGGTATATGATTATTTTGACTCAATTACCACCATAGATGAGGTCAAACGAGGAAAAAACTTCCCTGATATCTATCTTCTTGCAGCGAAAAAGCTAGGAGTTCTACCTAATGAATGTATAGTTTTTGAAGACATTCTACCTGCAGTTCTAGGTGCAAAGGCAGCTGGAATGAAGGTAATAGGCGTATACGATGCTTATTCAGATTATCAACAAAAGGATATAATAAAACATGCGGACAAATATATATTTGAATTTTATGAATTAATAGATGTAGTGTGAATATACTTTTAATGTGAAGTAGTTTTCGGAGGCTATATTTTTGGATGTATTTTTAATTTTATTACTTATGATTACCTGTGCTGTAATGTTTTTATTCTTTCAAAATAAGTTTTATTCTTTAAGGAAACAGATATTATTTTTATCTAAGCAAAATAATACAATGAGACACAAAACTAATAAGAATATCATCATTAAGTATTCAAGTCTTAATTTTAAATATGGTCTTACAAGAGGAAATTGTTCATTAAATTTAGCTCCCATTGATGAGTCCTTAATTGTGTGTACCCTTCAAAGAAATACAACTATAGACATTATTAATCGAGCAGACGTAAATGGTCAAATATGGTATGAGGTTTCTGTGTTTTCAAGAGAAAGAATAAATAATCAAGGTTGGATAAAAGCTACTCAAATCTTATTTCCTGAAATAGCCACCCAAATTTCAACCTTTTAAAAAACTCCTGCTTAAGTTCAAGCAGGAGTTTTTATAATTATCAGGTTTTCATAAAAATTATCTAGATTTTTACATTAATTAATAACTTTGTATTGAAATAATCGTATTATATTTAATAAAATAAAAGAAGGTGTTTATTATCAAAAACAACGGAAAAATATTTTTAATTGTGTTATTAGTTTCTGTGTCTATACTTACCTTTTGCGGAAAAGCTTATAAAAGTAACCACACTAAAGATGTTGATATCTATGATATAGTAAAGGAAGCATTTTTGACAGATAAAGGATACTCGGAAAAATTGTCCAAACATATGTCCCAGGAAGTATTTAAATACACAAATATATATAATGCTTATAATGTAAATAGTCCTGAATATACAAAACCCTTCAAAGTATCTTTTGGCCTAAAAGAGGATTCACAAAAAACTGAAGATAATATAACTTATGTGAAGATGACTTATTCTGTAACAATAATGGATTCGCAGAATAAAATTATTGGGGGTTCTGCAGGCGTACCAATCACATTTACCGTTAAGACTATAGATGGTGAATGGTACATTACCGAAAAAGAGGAAGCTGCATAACGTTTAAATTAATATAGTTTCGTAAGGGGAAGAATTATATGAGAAAAGGAGTTTTAATTTCCACAATATGCCTTGCTATTTTATTAATGGCATATTATCTTGTTTACCATAATACTCATAAAACTATAGTTCACTCAAAAATTAATGTTAGTGAAGTACAATCTGTAACAATAGACGAAAGAAACTATAAAATTCAGGATGACACATCTGAAATAACAAAAATAACATTCTATGTTACGCATTGCACACCAAAAATGTGGATAAGAATTTAAATATTCTTGATTCTTGCTAATACAGCCACTTTGTTTATTGTTTTCCAATTACGCACAGTGGTTGGTACATCCAACTTATGTAGATTGTTAGCAAGTTTGGAATTTCTAATACTACGATGAAATAAAAGAAAGACTTCTCGTCCTACTATTCGATACTCATCACTTTCGGTTCTGTAAGCGTTCAACTGTTGAATCTTTTCTTGCAAAGGAACATGAGCCAATAGGCATACATATAAACTCTCTGCTTCCGACGAAGCTTCTGCTTCTAATATTTCGCTCTCCGAAAATGGACAATTCTTTATAATCTGTTCTAATTCTTCAGCTGTTCTTAAAACAACTCTGACTGAAAATCCAAAAGCCAGCTCAATCTCATATTCAATTTTCTTCAACAATGGTTCTTTTTCCTCATTGGATTTGAATAAAACATTACCACTCTGGATATAAGTTTGCACATCACAAAATCCAATTTTTTCTAACACTCGTTTCAAATCCTGCATCTTTATAATATTCTTACCACCTACATTAATACCTCGCAAAAATGCTATATAAACAGTCATAATGTAAACTCTCCTTCCATCTCATGTTTCTAATTTATTAAGAAAAAAGCTTTTCATAAACTTTTTTCAAAAATTCATCCTCACTTATACCATCAAGACGTTTAAAAATATCTACTATCTTATCTTCTGATACTACTAGAAACTGTTTTTTCTGACTATTCGAATATACCTTAATATTACTAGGTAAACTTGTATTCTCCTGATTTAAACCAATATGGTATTTACTATGTCCACTTAATAGCCTAACCTTTTTATAGTTAATTACCCAAGGATATTGACTTTCATAAATGATATAATTTAATTCTTCCTCTTCATTACTACTCGTATACTGAATTCGTTGACCTAGTATACTTCTATCATAACTAGTATAAGGACTTGCAGTGTTACTCTCTTCAAATCCAAAATCCACTACTGTTAAACTAACTTTCTCTGTTTTTACTTTGCTTTGCTCAATTGCTGTAATTCTACTAAAAACAATGGCATATGAAAGCGTTAAGACTAAATATATTGAAAGTAACGTACTAAAAATAGTTATAGGTATATTAGTGTTTGTTGAAAATCTTTTTCTATCAATAAATTTATGAATAAAAATCAGAATTATTATAGGAACACCTATTATAATTAATAAAGAAATATTAATTTCATTGCTAACTTTATTATTTGAACCGGAAAACTTTAACATTAGGATGAGAATTATTAATGCATAGGACTTTGTTAAAATACTTTTTATCATTATTTGTTTATAGCTATTATAGGGCATATATTTATTTTCTTTTAGATGGCCTTTAGCTTTCATAACCCAAAAGCAAAAGCGAACAACGCCTATAATATTTATAAGTATAATAAAAAATATTGTAATTAATGATAATATTTCTACATTAGATTCTATTGCAATGTCTGTAGGTTGTAGAAAAAATTCCATATAAAGATTGAAAATAAGCGCGAGGGTTAAAGAAAATTGCCCAACTTCATACCATAATGAAGCTTTAAAAACCGATTTAAACTTTTCCGCCTCATCAGTATGGATAGAAACTATTTTCTCATCCTCCTCAGTATAAAATATTTGAATTTCACCTTTGCGACATATATAATTCCAACCTGCTGTCTGGCAATATTCCCTATATTCTAAAACCACATCACTATCTTTGTGATCAAAAACATCAACTGAATATTTTATCTTTTGAGGCTCTATTTTTTTAAATTTTAAAAAAGCGCCTTTGATAGATTGTAATAACCATCCTTTTTCTGCCATTAGTTCAAGATATTCTTCTGCTGCTGCACATTCATAGGCTAAAAAAACAAACCATGTTATCTTAGTATCTTTGATATTCATAATTTCCCCTCCATATACAATACTCCATCCTTTACCATGGTAATTAACCTTCTATACTCATCCCGTAGTATTTCTTGTCCCTTTTCAGTGATTATATAACTTCTTTTTCTCCCTTGCACTTCTGTCTCTCTTATCATATCTTCTTTTTCAAATTTACCAAGAAGAGCATATAAGGTTCCCGGTCCAACCCTTACACGTCCATTAGAGATCTCATCTACAGCCTCCATAATATCTACACCACATCTTTCCATGACTAGTGACATTAATATGTAATACATTGGTTCTGTTAAATTTTGAAACTGCTCTCTTGCCATACAGTATCTCCTTTTTAATATCGAGTATCGATATTTGTAATCCTATTATATTATCGATACTCGATATTGTCAATAACTTTTTTCAGAACTTTCACTTAATTGTATATAATCTCAAGTGTATTGGTGAGGATTTTCTTAACTTCTTTTATAGTAGTTATATTAATGTCTTGTATATAATTGTGATATAATGGAATATATGCTTATAAAATATTATACAGATTTTTAATATTGGGGGAGTTATAGGATGAAAATGATTAAATTAGTTTTGATAGGATTTATAATTACTATGCTACGAGCAATGTTACAGCCATTAATGCCTGTAGGGCACCAAACAGTTCTTTCTCCAAGCATGTTTATAAATAATGGGAGTATGCCTATTGTATTTATATTATATGGTACATTTGCCTATACTATGATTGCCGTAATTTTTCTTTTCTTACATAAGAATCTGAGTGGTAACAGAATAATTAAGGGTTTGAAGTTTGGTATATTATATTCATTGTTATGGAGCATATACCTTATGGAACCACTTGCTCATGGTGCACCTATTGATAAAATTACATATCCTATTATAGATAGTGCTGTACTGATTGTAATGGGATTATTATTAGGTAGATTTATAGCACAATCCTCACCCATTGAAAAGCATAAACTTACAAAACGTTCTTTGCTCGACATAGGGTTTATTACTGTTTTATTTTTTATTGGTAGAATGATTGAATATACAATTTTTAATATATATTCTTCATTTAATAAATCTCCTGTATCTTCTATTGTATGGGTAATTGGGACAGGCATTGTAATTGGATTAGTATTTGATTATATAAACCCGTTAATAGGTAGTAAAAGTACTATTAGCAAATCTTTCATATTTGGGTTTATTATTTTTGGTGTTGATTTAATTGCATTTAACTTCTTTATACCAATTGTTTTTAATTTTAATATATTAGACTTATTTATTAGGACAATAATAGATATAGTTTTCGTTTTTATTGGAAGTTATATTGTAAATAAAATTAGAGATAGAAAATAGGAAGATTACTAGTTATGGACATTATATATTGAATGTAAGATATGAGTGTACGCTACTTACATTATCTGCTTTATGTTTTTTATTCACGATAAGAAATTAATAACTTTGCATAGAAATAATCGTATTATAATTGTTCTGAAAATTCTTTTGAATATTATGTGTAAGCATGTGTCTTATGAAATTTAAATATGGCGGCTTATTAAAATTAAAAAACAAATACATAGTAATTATAGTAGTATCCATTATTTTGATAGGACTTAATATTGGACTTGATATATTTATCCATTCAAACACTGGAAGAGTCATTAGAACAGATTTGTTTTTACAAGGTTATTTTAAAGAAGCATTTAAAACTGAAATTCATGAGAATCCTATTACAGATTCACAATATGGGAAACTATACTTTTGTAAAAGTCCTACTATAGGTCCAGACCACTATGATATTGATTATACATCTAAGTATTGGGGTAAATTCAAATATTATTATATTAATCATGCTGGAACAGGTGGTGGTTGAATATAATAATGAGTAGTATTCTTAATGTGTAAATTAAGAGAAATGATGTTAAATTTTTTAAACTTCATTCATATTCTATATAATTGAATTAGGATACATTGTATATTATTATTTATTAGTATATTGTCAAGATAACATATGGGAAAGCTAGAAACAATAGGAAAAAGCTAATTTCCAAAAGTTGTGAAAACCCTTTAAAATAAGGGCTTAGATGTGTTTCTTAGAGATTCAGCAGGAACTGGGAGTTGTACAAAGTTTGTATGATTTTCAAATTTAGTTTTTTTCAGAGAGTCAACTGCTTCACCCATGGTGCGACAGTACCAGTAATAGAACTTTTTTTCATCAACATTATTTTCAATGCACCAAGCCTGAACGGCCATTCCGCTGTCGATACAGCTTTGTATAATAGATGTCCATTTTATTAAATTCTTTTTATAAATAATTTTATCCATCAGTACCTCCAAAATCTAGGCTACTTACTTTTAAAAAAAATGTAGCTTATTAAATCTTGGATTAATTGTCTCAAAAATTCTGATTAAGTACGAGGTACCCATGGTCTACCGTTTACTCTATTAAATCAAACAAAAAACTACATAGGGTGTTTATGATTAATCTAATCCGCTTTAATATAATCACCTATTTTCCCTAAATGTTTACCTATAGAATGATAATGCCCTGAATATACAACTGGGTCAAATAGTGTCAAATCAATTCCGTCAGATATATCTATATAATTATCAATTTGAACATTTTTAATGTCACAGAAAAAGGTATGAGAATCTCCTGTTTGTACAGTCTTTTTAACCTCGCATTCATATACCCATTTACTTAAATCAAGTGTAGGCACATGTAAAACTTCGCCATTGCTATAGTCATATGACTTCTTGTCCTTTATCCCCTTATTTCTAGAGTTGCTTCCGAAGTAGTCCACTAAATATAACATATTTGTACTCACAAGATTAGCTGATAGTTGTTTTGTTTTTATTACATTTAGTTTTGTTTTCTTTGAACCAAACATACTTATTACAAGCATAAAGTGATCAGTGTCCCAAGTAACACTCACCCAAGTTATTGGAGCAAAATTAACATTGCCATCCTCATCATAAGTGCCAATCAGAAAAACTGGTTGTACACACATGGAATGCTGAATTCCCATAGACTTTCTCTTGCTCATTTCTTCTTCATCTCCCTTTATTGAAAAAATATAAATAATCGTTAGTTGGCAATTAAATACAAGTGTCCACTAAAATTGTACTTCAGATATATTCCAAATACAATTCTATTAAAGCAACCAAAAGAACAGCAATAATACCTATTAATATTACTGCCACTTTAATGTTATTATTTATAACAAACTATATATTAATTACATTATTGTAAGTATTGTATAACTTTTGTAGTCCAATCAAAACAACATAGGATGTGTATGTTTTATATTCTATTCTTCCCCAATCCCTGCCTTGATTTAGTGAACCTTATAAGCTATTATGTAATAACGTATTTAATAATTAAAAATATTAATATCACCCATACTAATATAATTGGAATAGCAAAATACCATTTCTTTGGTTTTCCTTCATTCCATAGGTTTTCTGCTTCGGCTCTACATTGTTTAAGTATTTTTTCTGGTATAAATTTAATTGTTATCGCTATAAATATTGGGAGTAAAATTATATCATCTAATAAACCTATTACTGGTATAAAATCAGGTATAAAGTCAATAGGAGACAAGGCATATCCAATTGTAATTAAAGCAAAAATCTTTGCAATCGCTGGTGTTTCTTTTTTCTTCAAAGCAAAGAATATAGCAGGTGCATCTAATTTTAATTTTTTTGCTCTACCTTTTATGTCCATAATTTATTTCTCCTCAATATCCAATTCTTTAATTTCACCATTTTTTATATCACCACAATATATATCATCAATATAAATTTTATAACTTCTTAAAGAATCAAAATATCTTGTTTGTCTTGATATTCTTATCATAAAATATCCATTCCTTTCTTCGTGAAAAATTACAAGTGTTCACTAATATTATATTTGAATTATATTCCAAAATCAATTTATTAAAGCAAACAAAAAAACAGCAATAATGCCAATTGAATCTTTTAAAGGGAGTGCTCATACATTTGAATTGAAGCATAAATTAGTTGAAATATTTATTGGGGATGTATATGAATTTGTGCAAAAACAAACTTATCTACATCCCCCTAGTGTAATCATTAATTTCATAAAAGCAGACTACTTGTCAACAGTCTGATCTGTTATAGTTTATTAATTCAACTATTTCATGTATCTATATACCAACTCGTAACATCTACTTTGAGTTGTATGTGCCAAAGATGCTTTATATGCTATATTTCCCAATTGACTTCCAATGCCTTGTGGCTCTTCGGATTTTTTTGCTTTATTTTCTTTTTGTGTTATCCATTGCGCCTCTTCTTTGTCTAATTTTTCCACTTCATCAGAAGATAATTGTTGTTTTAATAAATTATAAATTTCATTTAATGCCCCATCCCATTCGTTGTATTCTTTATCCGTTAATATTACCATGCTGCGAGTTACCCCAGTTTCTGCATTTTTATATTCTTGAGATGATAGTATTTTACTTTCTATATTATCTAGTTTATTTATATAGTTTTGTTTACTTGCATTTATTTTCATTTTTGAATCTGTCATATAATTGTTCACTAATTCATAACATCTGTTTTTTGTTGTTCCGTATAAAGACTTACTATATGCAACATATTCAAATGTTCCGCCCTTAAATTCTGATGCTTCTTTATTTGCCGTATCTTCTTTCTGTGCTATCCATTTAACTTGTTCAGTTTGTAAATTTTTCATTGTATTCTGAGATAACTGCTCCTTTAATAAATTGTAAATTTCATTTAATGCTTCATCATACATATCATAGGATTCTCCATAATAACTTTTCATAGCATTTGTTATCCCTGCATCCGAATCCTTCTTTACCGGCAAATCATCAAGTTGCTTTTGTATACTGTCTAATCTTCCTAGAAATTCTTCTCTTCTTCCATCTATTTTTGTTACTGTTTTTGTTGTATTAGTTTCCTGAATATTTTTATTTACTGTTGTCTCATTTGTTGAAACTGATATATCTGCTTTGATTATATTATTTTGAGTTTTTTTAGTATCTTTCGTACATGCTGCTAGCATAATCATTGATAATGCTATTACCATAAGAAGAGCCCTCTTTTTATTTTTCATTATTGTCCTCCTTTTAATTTTATTTATAATCATAATTAGTTATCTACAAGTGTCCACTATAATTATATTTGAAATATATAATTAAACTTTATTACTTATCATTTTTATATTCTCCTACTAAATTTAGCAATTCTCCAGTCTTTTCATCAAGAATTTATGTTATTAGCCCATAACTATAAAATCCATTCTTCGTTCCAATTCCATTAACACACTCTATTTTAACATCAAACCAAATATCTCACACATAATGCAAACATATATTTTGTTGTCTGCTACTTTCTATACAGTATCGACCTCTTCAATTACAATAATAATTTCGTGGCTCAATAGCTTCACTTTCGTTTCCGCTCGTTTGCTTCCAGACCTACGTTTAAACCTAATGTTACCATTTAGGCTCCAAGGAACTGGGTAAAGGCTACTGGTTAAGTATTAATTGGGAATCTAAAGATAATAAAGAATTGAAAACTGCGATTAATGATTATGTTAATAGTATTACTACTACTGATTTAATTAAAGACTTTAATGAGTCTAATAACAGAGGTTATAAACAAAACCCCTCAAATACTTTCAGTTATTTAACTAAAGATTCCATAGTTATAAGTATAAATGTTCCTTACCCGATAGGCAATCACGTATGGTACGAATTTAAGTATCAGGATTTACAAAACAATATAAATAAAAGCATAAAAATAACACCTGTTTTTTACTAGCAAAAAGGAGGCCATCTAACAAAATGTCCTCCCTTAAAATTATTATATTACCAACACTATTCTTAAACATAGTCTAATAATGCTTTTCTCCTAAATATGGGACTACTAAATTACTTTCGTCGTCCAATAAAGACTACATAGGATGTTTTAACAACATCAACATAAATCCAATTTCTATATTTAAATTAGCCTACGTTTAATCTAATAAATGTTGTAATTTAATTTTTTGCTTATTTAATAACTTTCTCTTTAGTTTATCGTACTATAGCTGATACCTTTCAGCAAATAGCAAGAGACATAAACTAATGCCGATTACTTATAGTAGATAAAGATTTATAAATAAGGAGGAATAACGTGTATAAAAAATTCATTTTATTAATTTCAATATTATTATTAATTCTTACTGGTTGCAGTAATGAAAATATAATTAGCAACCCACCATCTCTTAAACCAAAAGCAAAGCAATTGGTATTGAAAGTTGCAAAATTATATAATGAATCAAATCCAGAAATATCATATTTAAATGAAACAGAAACAGTGGGGCCAGAACATATTAAAATGTACCGTGTTGAATTAAAGGGAGACTTCCATAATAATAATCTAATGGCTACCCACATAAGTCTTTCTGTTTATGCCGATGGAACGAGAGTGTGGGCAATAGAGGCATTTGACGATAACGATAAACCTACTATATGGAAAGAAACTATAGATGGTTCAAATTTCTAGAGGTTAACTAACGTCTGTGATTTCGTTAATATGTGAATTAAGGGAAACCATTCTAACAAAATGATATGCTTCCCTTAAAAAATTGTTATGTTATATTTTACTCATTTCTCAGCCCATTCCTCATTGGAATATATCATATGTATCGTAAACATCAGATTTTTCTCTTTAACTAAATATTTTATAATAACAATAATAATCATGTCCATATCTAAAAGCTTCTCCAACTTTTTGAAAACCAAACTTATGGTATAACATTAGAGCATTATAATTTGTAGCGTCATGTTATACAAGTATCCACTAAAATTTCACTTCAAATATACTCCAAATACAAACCTATTGAAGTAACTAAAAAAACTGCAATAATACCAATTGATATTATCGCAGTTTTTACGCTATTATTTATAACAAACTATATATTAATTCCATTTATGGTAATATTATATTATTTTCGTAGTCCATTCTTCACAATTCCATACACTTGTTACAACATCGCTGTAAAACTCAGGTTCATGACATACAATAAGTATACTTCCTTTGTATTCCTGCAAAGCTTTTTTTAATTCTGCCTTTGCATCTACATCTAGATGGTTGGTAGGCTCATCTAAAATCAAAATATTAGTTTCTACATTAAGTAGCTTACATAATCTAACTTTAGCTTGCTCACCACCACTTAAAACCACAATTTTACTTTCAATATGCTTTGTAGTAAGTCCACACTTTGCAAGCATTGCTCTAATTTCATACTGGGACTTTCCAGGGAATTCTTCCCAAATTTCTTCTATACAGGTATTATAATTTGAGCCCTTAATCTCTTGCTCAAAATATCCAATAAATTGATAATCTCCAAGTTCAGCCTTACCAGCAACAGACTTTAATTCTCCCATTAGGCTTTTTAGCAGAGTAGTTTTACCAAGTCCATTTGCACCCACCAAGGCAATTTTCTCTCCTCTTTCCATTCTAATGTTTAAAGGTTTTGATAAAGGTGAATCATAGCCTATAACTAAATCAGTAGTTTCAAAAATTATCTTTCCTGCAGCTCTAGCCTGTTTGAAATAAAATTCAGGTTTTATCTTATCCTTTGGTAGTTCTATAACATCTATTTTATCAAGCTTTTTTTGTCTTGCCTTTGCCATTCCTGCAGTTGCAGCTCTAGCCTTGTTCTTAGCCACGAAAGTCTCAAGCTTAGAAATTTCCTTTTGTTGTCTATCGAAAGCTGCCTCTAACTGCTTTTTATTTACATCATGCACTCTCATAAAATTATCATAATCACCCACATACCTAGCTAATTTTCTGTTTTCCATGTGGTAAATTAAATTAATAACAGAGTTTAAAAATGGTATATCATGAGATATTAATATAAATGCATTTTCATAATTCTGAAGATATCTTCTTAACCATTCTATATGTGATTCATCTAAATAGTTAGTAGGCTCGTCTAAAAGTAGAATGTCAGGAGTTTCCAATAACAACTTAGTAAGTAATACCTTTGTTCTCTGACCTCCACTTAAGGCTGAGACTTCTTTATCAAGACCTACATCTCTAAGCCCAAGACCTCCAGCTATTTCTTCAATCTTTGAATCAATTACATAAAAACCATTATGATCAAGCATATCCTGAATAGTTCCCATATCTTCTAAAAGCTTATCTAACTCTTCAGGGGTTGCCTCCCCCATCTTATCTGTTATAGCTAACATTTCTTCTTCTAAATCAAAAAGGTATTTGAAGGCACCCTTAAGCACATCTCTTATAGTAAGACCTGCCTCTAGTTCTGTATGTTGATCCATATATCCTACTCTTACTTTATTTGACCATTCAATTTGCCCTTCATCTGGAACTAACTTCCGAGTAATTATACTCATAAATGTAGATTTTCCTTCTCCATTTGCTCCAATAAGGCCGATATGCTCTCCATTAAGTAATCTGAAGGACACATCTTCAAATATCGCTCTATCCCCAAAGCCATGACTAATACTTTTAACTGTTAAAATACTCATAAGTTCTCTCCCTACCTAAATGTAAATATTTAATATTATACTTGTTATAGTTTAAAATAAACCAAGCTCCCTGTCAAAGGTATTTTTTATATGATATAATTTAAAATGTAACTTTCCTAGGTGAAACTATATTGTGAAAGTAATAAAACAAACTCGGAGGTAATAAATGAGCAGCAAATTCTACTTATATAAAGGCAAAGGCAGAAGAGCAGAAGGTGGTCACGCTTGGGTCTACACTGATGAAATTGAAGAATATGATGGTGAATATACTAATGGAGACATAGTGGAGGTATATAACTTCAGACATGAGTTTATTGGTAAAGGTTTTATAAATGATATTTCAAAAATAACTATAAGAATATTAACTAGAGATATAAATGAAGCTATTGATGAAGAATTTTTCAAGAAAAGACTACATACAGCTTGGGAGTATAGAAAGAAAGTCATAGATACCTCAAGTTGCAGATTTATTTTTGGCGAAGCAGATTTTCTTCCAGGCCTTACCATAGATAAGTATGAGGATTATTATGTAATTCAATCACTTGCTCTAGGTATCGATAAATATAAAGATATTATTGTAAAGCTTCTTAAAGAAGAGTATGGTGCAAAAGGCATCTATGAGAGAAGTGAAGCTTCTGTTAGAAAGCTTGAGGGTATGGAGCCTTTCAAAGGCTTTTTAACGGAGCCCTTTGATACTACAATCCAAATTACTGAAAATGGTGTTAAATACCATGTAGATATAGAAAATGGCCAAAAGACAGGTTTCTTTCTTGACCAGAAGGAAAACAGAAAAGCAATTCATAGAATATGCAAAGATGCAGAAGTACTTGATTGCTTTACCCATACAGGTTCATTTGCATTAAATGCTGGTATAGCTGGTGCTAAAAGTGTTTTAGGGCTTGATGTATCTCAATTTGCAGTGGATGTAGCAACCTCAAATGCTTTGCTTAATGGTTTAAGCGAAACTGTTAAATTTGAATGCCATAATGTTTTTGACATTCTACCTATTTGGGCAAAGGAAGGCAAACAATTTGATGTTGTCATTCTTGACCCTCCGGCCTTCACAAAATCTAAGGATACTGTAGGAGGGGCTACAAGAGGTTATAAAGAAATCAACTTAAGGGGCTTAAAGCTTGTAAAACCTGGTGGCTTCTTTGCAACCTGCTCTTGCTCACATTTCATGAGCCCAGAGTTACTTAAGGATACCATTGCTGAGGCAGCAAGAGATGCTAGGCGAACCATTAGACAGGTAGAATACAGAACTCAAGCTGCAGACCATCCAATACTTTGGAATTCTGATGAATCTTATTACCTGAAATTTTATGTATTTCAAGTAATGTAAGAAAATACTGAGGGCCTAATGGCTTTCAGTATTTATTGTTAATTCAGATATTTCTTTTAGAGTCTTAAGGTTATTAGCCTTAATTGCTAGATTTGAAATTGTATATATATTATCCCCTATATAAAGTTCTCTAGTAATCTGAGCCTGCCACTGTAAGTCCGGTTTATCTTTTATACTCTTAATATCACTATGAGTTATATTTCCTTTTAAGGTAAACCCAGTTTTCAGGTCTACATTATAAACACATGCCCCTTGATAATAACCAGTATAATCAATATTATATTGTACCGGAAAGGAAATTAAATTCTTTTCCTTTGAAAAGAGCAAGGCCTTATGATTGTATAAAACCTCCGAATTTGAATTGTCCCCTTTAACTATTGCATGAAATTGTTCTACTGGTTTAGTAACATCTGAAACATCAAACATTGCTATTTTCATATTCATTTGTCTAGCCAACTTCTTTTTTCCTACACTCACATCCACTGTGTCCTGACCAAACCCTATAAGATGATTTTCGTCATAAGGTTCAAGATAATTGCTAAAACCAGGTATTTTAAGTTCACCTAAAACCTTTGGCGCTTCAGGGATTTTTAGATCTATTACAAACAATGGGTCTGTTTCCTTAAAGGTAACCATATAAGCTCTATCCCCTACAAATCTAGCGGAATATATTCTTTCTGTTGGTGCAAGGCCTTCTAATTTCCCAACCACCTTCATTTCACCATTCAGTACAAATAAATCATTTTTTGATTTATCTATACCATAACTATTTTCCGTGGTAGCAACTCTAAAATATCCATTGCTTTCATCCATTGAAAATTGATTTAATATGCTTCCTTTTACCCATCCACTAGTAATAAAACTAGTTGAATTTTTATTTAGTTTAAATTTGTAAATAGTAGTCCTTTCCTCTTTTGGATTAGTTAGTATACCCTTATCACTAGTAACTCGGTCTTCCATGTAATTAATTCTCATTGCATTATTACCTGCCACATATATATTATCAGCTGAAGCATATATGTTTCTACCTGAACCAAGTACTGTGGTAATGTTGACTTTATTTCCTATATTAGCTAAATCTAAAGAAGTAATTATAATATAATTAGGCTCTAAAGCGTCTTTACAATATCCAATATTATCATAACTAATGCTATTAACTTTATCTCCTATTATGGAATCCTTATAGGTGGGCACTTCATCCTTTAACTTATCACCTACAAAATTAATATATTTATTAGAAACAATATAAACAGAAGAATTTACCATTCTACACTGACTATACCCTCCATCTATCTCTAAGGACCTTATAATATAAGGGTTTTTCTTATCGCTAATATCATAAATTCTTATTCGTGTTTTAGTCCCCCCATTAAAAATCATATCTGCCATAACACTTTTATTAAGTTCATTAAATCCTTGCCCTCCTAGTACTAGCAAGTAATTACCCTTAATTAGTATTTCAATTGGATAAAAATTGTCCTCAAAGGTAACCTGAGAAGAAATCTCCAGTTTATCTGCCGGAACCGCTCTGGCTATAACTAATTTATTCCCTGTTATTTTATAGATATATTCACCGTCATTTTTAACAGTATCCCCCTCATCTACTCCTTTCACCTGTTGATTTGTATCTGAATGGTCCCATGTTTTATCCGCAGTTGCATAGCTAGGTGCTTTAATCGAAGTATCATTCATACTAGATTTTGTTTTTGATTGTAAACCTGAACCATTCAACAAATCAGACTCATGAGTAATAACATTTTCAAACCCACTTAAAAGCACTTGTAGATTTTTATAAGAGGCTACCTTAGGAAGTACATCCTTCACTACTTCACTTTTAACAGCAACCTCATTAGTTACTGGCTGCTTATTTATACTAGGTAAAGAAATTAGAATCCCTAAACAGGCCACGGTGGCGATTAACGGTCTAATAAAATTAACTCTTTTTGCCCTTTTGCCTCTTTTAATTGCCAGTTCTATTACCATATCTACCTCTGAAGGAACTTCTATACTATCAAAGCTCTTTTTTAAATCTTCAATTTTTTTATCCATCTAACTCCACCTCCTCTAAATTTATTCTTAATTCTTGTAACGCTTTATATAAATTAGTCTTAACCGTCCCCAATGGACACTGTAATACCTCTGCGATTTCAGCAAAGGTCATATCCTGAAAGTATTTTAATATAACAATAGTTTTGTACCTTTCCTTAAGTCCATCTACCGCTGTGTACAAGTCGAATACCTCTTCTTGGGGCAAGGTATTTGACAGACTTACTAATCCTTTTTGCTCATGTAGTTGAAGTACTTTCTTATCTTTCCTAATAGTATCCAAGGCACAATTTATTAATATTCTAGTTATCCATGTATTAAAAAATCTTGGTTCCTTTAGCTTTCTAATTGAAATAAATGCTCTATAAACTGTTTCATTAAGAATATCTAGGGCATCCTCTTTGTTCTTTACATATGTAAAAGCAGTTTTATAAAGTATATCCTTTCTCTCGCTAATCAACTCATAAAATGCATTGTCATCACCCTTTTTAGCTTTAATAATCTTTTCCTCAAGATCCAAATTTTGCACCCCCTTAATAATCCCTTTAATCATTAGACGTAAAAGTTTGCTAAATAGTTTTAAATAAAAAAAATGCTATTTCTAGCATATTTATTTAATCCCTATGTTCTTAGTTTTCTTCTTTAGTCTCCTTAAAGGTTTCTCTATATACTATAGTGGTGGGAACTATTACTTTATGCCTATCAGTACGCCCTTTTATATGCTCAATTATTAATTTAGACGCTTCAAGCCCTAAACTGTAAGCATCGGTATCAACGGATGTTAGCGCTGGTCTGCAGAATTCTGCAAGTGGAATATTATTAAAACTAATAATTTCAATTTCCAAAGGTATATTAATTCCCGCTTCCTTAATAGCCTTCATAGCCCCGAAGGCCATGATATCATCTGTAACCACTAAAGCTGTTGGTCTATCTTTACACTGCAATAATTTTTTCATGCATTTATATCCATCTTCCTGTGAAAATTCCCCTTCACAAATAAGCTGCCTATCTAAATCTATCTGATTCTCTAAAAGTGCATTTCTATATCCATCAAGTCTATCTAAAGAAACAACAAACTCAAAAGGTCCACTTATATATGCTATTCTTTTATGTCCATTTTTGATTAATTTCTCTGTAACATTTTTAGAGGCTTCTATATTATCATTATCTACGTATAATACTTTTTCTATTGCCACAAGCGGTTTGCCTATAATAACTATAGGGGTATTAAAATCCTTTGCTGCTTCAAGTATTACATTGTTCACAGATGAATACATAATTATAATACCATCAACTCTACCACCATTTACTATTTTCTCAACGGAAATAAGCTGTTCTTCTTCTGTGCTACCAGTGGATAGTAATAGGTGATAATTCTTTTCATGTGCCGCTGAAGATATCCCACTAAGTGCTTGGGAAAAAAAAGGATTTAAAAAAGCCTTCTCTGTAGACTGCGGCATTACTATTCCAATAGTATTAGTAGACCTATTCACAAGACTTTGAGCTATGGCATTAGGATGATACCCTAATTTTTTCATAGCCTCTCTTACAGTTCTTTTAGTATCATCACTAATCCTTGGATTATTAGAAATCACTCTAGAAACAGTGGAGGGTGAAACCCCTGATACCTTTGCTACATCTTTTATAGTTACATTCATATTAATACTCCTTTTAACATTAAAAGTAAGAGGTAAACAAAGTTTACCTCTTACAACCATTTATTCTCTTTCCACACTAAAAATGCAATTATAAACACAGTCGCTTCTTTAAAATTTCTAATATCGAAGCCTGTTTCCTTACTAATTTTATCAAGACGATAGATCAATGTATTTCTATGGATGTATAATTTCCTTGCAGCATCACTTATGTTAAGGCCACAATTAACAAACTCATCAATAGTTGTAATCATCTCTGAATCAAACAAATTAAACTTTTCCTTAAAGATCACAAGAAGTTCACCTTTTACAGAAGTACTTACGTTATACACAATTTTTTCAAATAACATTTTATTATAATTGAATATCTCTTCTTTAAGACCAAATTTTTTACCTAAGGTCATACATTCTTTTGCATCTTCATAGGCTTTTTTAATAGATACTGAATCAAAAACTCTATTGCTAAAGCTAACATAAGATTTACAGTACAAATCTGAAGCTATTGAGTCTCTTATACTTTTCGCATGATCTTCAATATCTTCAAAATTTCCAATTATAACAACATTATCCCCAAACGCAGAGCTTAACACATCCTGTTCTTTGTAGAGCTGTCTTATTATATTTAATGCCTCATATCTACTTCCTTCAACACTTACTACTAAGACTTCGCAGCCATTTGATAGGAAAGGGATACTTCTTTCAATTTTATCTGTTGAAACCTCTTTACCTTCTAGAATATCTATCAAGAATTGTTCTCGTAGTGAAAAGAATTCTCTATATTTATTTTCAATAGTATATTTTAGTAAGGTCGAACATATTTCATATCTTTTATTAGCACTTAGAATAGCTTTAGCTTTACCTAAATAAACAGGAAGGATGAACAATTCTGCACTGCTTAAATCTGAATTGCTTTCGAAAACAAGACTTCCATCTTCACTAACAAGATTAAACTTTATGTTAGTACTATGACTTAAATCCTGTAAAAACGCTCTAAAATTGTACATCCGACACGCCTCCTAAAGTACTGTACTTTCTGTTTCCTTATCAAATATATGAATCTTAGTTTCATCTAAAGCTACAGTGATTTTATCTCCAGCTCTAGATTTAGATGTACCACTTACTCTAATAGTCATATTTAACTTACCCTTAGAAAGATAAAGATACGTTTCAGCACCCATAAGTTCTGTAAGTTCAACAGTAGTTTCAATAGTTGAACCCAAATGTTGATTAATAAATTCTGCATTATCATCTATATCTTCAGGTCTAATTCCAACTATAACTTCCTTACCTACATAACCTTGTTCTTTTAAAATCTTGCTCTTGTCTTCTGGAAGAACTATTGCATCATCACCAAAAGCAATTAATAAGTTACCATTCTTCTCAGCTACCTTTGCTTCGATAAAGTTCATTTGTGGACTTCCAATAAAGCCTGCAACAAATATATTTGTTGGATGACCATAAATGTTTGAAGGTGTATCAACTTGTTGAACAATACCATCCTTCATAACAACTATTCTTGTTCCCATTGTCATAGCTTCTATCTGATCATGTGTTACATATACAAATGTGGTCTGTAATCTCTTATGTAGCATTCCAATTACAGTTCTCATTTGAACTCTTAACTTAGCATCAAGGTTTGATAATGGCTCATCCATTAAAAATACCTTTGGTTCTCTAACAATAGCACGACCTAATGCAACTCTTTGTCTTTGTCCGCCTGATAAAGCTTTTGGTTTTCTATCAAGTAAATGAGTTATATCCAGAACCTTTGCAGCTTCTTTAACTTTTTTATCTATTTCATCCTTTGGAAGTTTTCTTAACTTAAGTCCGAATGCCATATTATCATAAACAGTCATATGAGGGTAAAGTGCATAGTTTTGGAAAACCATTGCAATGTCTCTATCCTTTGGTGCGATATCATTAACAACTCTATCACCAATTATAAGTTCTCCCTGTGATATTTCTTCTAGTCCAGCAATCATTCTTAATGTTGTAGATTTTCCACAACCTGATGGTCCTACGAATACTATAAACTCTTTGTCCTCTATTTCAAGATTGAAATCCTTTACTGCTGTTACATTACCTGGATAAACCTTGTAGATATGTTTTAATGATAAACCTGACATTTAAATCTCCCCTTAATGTTTATTTTGTTTATAGATTAATTCTAACTCTTTAAAGGAAAATTTACTATGCGCAAATCTAACAAAACTATTAAATCTATTTTGTAGGAAAGTACAAAATAATTTACATTATTCTATATTCTATACTCCAAATATTTTTTGAGAGATAAAAACATATATAGTCCTTTATGTAGGGGAAAAACTCGAACCTTGATATAAATCGCCGTCTTTTAGTTTTCGATCTATTGAATTTAGAATTTCCCACTTTTTCAAGCTCCACAGAGGTCCAATTAAGGCTTGTCTTGGTGCATCTCCAGTTAGCCTATGAATAACAATGTTTTTTGGTAACATTGTTATAGCTTTGCAAATTAAATCTGTATATTCTTCTTCCTCTAGGAACGTTAGTTGTCCCTCCCCATATAGTTTTTCCATTGGTGTATCCTTCATAAGGTGTAATAAATGCATTTTTAGCCCTTGAATATCTAGGTTTGATAAATACTTAATAGTACCTAACATATCCTCTTTACTTTCTCCAGGTAGTCCCAAAATAGAATGAACTACAACATCTATGTTTCTTGACCTTAATTCAACTAAAGCTTTTTCGAACACCTTTAACTCATATCCTCTATTAATAAGAACCCCAGTCTCATCTTTAGAGGTTTGAAGACCAAGCTCTATCCATAAATAAACCTTCTTACTAATTTCTTCTAAAAGTTCTAATACCTCAGGTTCAAGGCAATCAGGCCTTGTAGCAATTGCTATACCTACAACTCCCTCTTGGCAAATTGCTTCCATGTACTTTTCTCTTAATACCTCAACAGGGGCATAGGTATTAGTGTAGGCTTGGAAGTAAGCAATATACTTTCCACTTTTCCATTTTTTACTCATAATTTCCTTTATAGATGTAAATTGTTCCTTAATGTCACAACTTCTTTCTCCTGCGAAATCACCGGAACCTCTTTCACTACAAAAGATACAACCCCCACTACTTATGGTTCCATCTCTGTTAGGGCAGGAGAAACCTGCATCTAAAGATATCTTAAAAACCTTCTCCCCAAATTTTTCCCTAAGGAAATAATTTAGGCTATAATAACTTTTATCCCCCCATGTTTTTTTCATAATTATGACCATTCCTTTCGCTACGCTCAAGGCACAAAACGGAACGAAACCGTTAGGTTTGAGCTTAATTTGTTAATAATATT
>JACMJL010000175.1 GCA_014380625.1 Clostridiaceae bacterium | reverse complement strand
ATTAGCATGGGGTGCGCGTGCTGTTAAAAGAACATCAAATGCTGTGGATTTGAGTATGGCACAGGGTATCTATGCAGGTTTGGTTGGTGTTGTTGTTCCAAATTTTGTTGAAAATGTATTCGAAGTTCCCATGATGTTAGCTTATTTTTGGATTTTCACAGCTGTTCTGATAGCATTAGGGTTCACTCTTCCCAATAGGAAGCAATCAGTTGAAGTAGGAAGTATAAAATAGGACATAGATAAAATAAATAGCGGCATATATATTCAAACTTTAACTAAATTTTGAATATATGTGCCGCTATTTTCTTAATAACTCACTTTTCCAAATATCTTTTTATTATAGGCATTAATGAATTGTCAAGAGCTTCTGTACCCTTAAAATTTAGATGATTGCTATCATAGAAAAACTCATTTTTGAATGCAGTCTCTTGTTTATTATAATCAATGTATTCAAATCCAAACTTATTGGTAATACTGGTAATTTGATTGTTATATTTCTCGTAATTTTTTACATAGTCCATTGTAGGTTTGGGCAAAGGTGCTGTAACTACCAATACCTTAATATTATTTTCATTACATAATTCTAAAGTTTTCTTAAAATAATAATCTTGAGTTTTATCCCAACTAAAATCAGACCCAACATTTCTAAAGGGATTTGTCTTAAATAATTTTTCATCACATACAAACTTATCACTTTCAAAATATCCATTTTGATAATAAGTAAAATAACTATATTTTACACTTTTAGAACTTGTAGGTTTCTTTTTGACCTTCCCATTGGAAATATTCTTAATGGCAGGAAAAAAGCTATCTCTATACTTATAGGTTCTACACAGTGCTTCTAATAAGAAGGAAGGAAATTTTTTATTATCATACATACTTGCCAGAAACTCAATTTTTGTATCAATTCCTTTGATGTAGTCGTATGCAAAATACGCAGCCGTAGTGTTATCAACTATACTAAATAACCTCCAGTATGCTTCATATACCAATAGTTTAGGTTTTTGATACTTTAGAGCTTCCTTTAAAGAATAATAACCAACTAACGGTGTTTGTTCAGAGCTTGATAAGTTAAAAGATTTAATGTTTAATTTACTATCAAAAGCAAATCTTGCATGTGAAGAACCCATAAACATTACATCATAAGAATTTGGTGTACTTCTATAGAAGTCATTCCACATAAGTGAATGCATGTCTTGAGTAGGAGTATCGAACTTATCATAATAACGTAAAACTTCACCTATTAATAAATCAAAAATTAAAAAGAATATTATAAAAGTAATAAATAATAAAAAGGTTTTGTACTTTTTCACCGGTAATATATTAGGTTCTTTATTTAACTTTATATTTGTGTCCATATTAGGCAACCTCTCTTTTTATAACTAAAACTGAAAATAAATAAATTGTGCTTTAGAAATCTGCCCAATTATAATAATTGAAAATATTCCTGCATAATAAACTAACCATCTTAGGTGCGGGAATCTATTATCAATTGCTTGGCGTATTATGATGTTACGTTGAATTATTTCTACTGTGATAAATAGGGTCTATTAAAATTGGTCATCAGGTTAAAGCCCATTACTTTAGCTGCTCCAATAGCAATATCTGAATACCCCGAAAAATCACAGTAAATTTGAAAAGCAAAGAATATTGTAGCGGTAATAAGTTGAATTCCTTTATAATTTTCAGGATTTCCATAAACTTGATTAACAAACAATGCTAGTCTATCAGCAATAACTACTTTTTTAAATAGTCCCCATAGCATCATCTTTAATCCGTCTGATACTCTTGCAATATCAAAATAATGTTTCTCATGAAATTGATGTAAAAGATTTTGAGGTCTTTCTATTGGTCCAGCAACTAATTGAGGATAAAACATAACAAATAGAGCAAATATACCAAAATTTCTTTCAGCTTTTTGCTTACCTTTATATATTTCAATTATATAACTCAAACTCTGAAATGTATGGAAGGACAAGCCTATTGGTAAAATTATTTTTAAACTTTCGATTGGATAGTTCCAATGAAAATAATCTGCTACTTTTATTAAATTTGAATTAAAAAAGTTAAAATATTTAAATACAAAAAGAATGCCTATATTTGATAAGATACTAACTGTAAGAAATATTTTTCTTTTATCTCCAATCAGCTTTTCCAATATAATACCTATAAAAAAGTCTATAGTAATTGTGAATGCTAGTATTATTATATACTTTGGAATAAAGGCCATATAAAAGATACAGCTACTTATGAGGAGCATAATCCATCTAACTTTATGAGGCAAAATAAAATAAAGTATTGTAATAATTGGGAAAAATAGTAAGAACTCAAAAGAATTAAATAACATTTTCGCTTTTCCTCTAAAATTTATTATAGTAAAACAGCTGATTTAACAGCTTAAGTCTAACCTACACCTCATACCTCTTAGTCCCCGGAAGGAAACCTGTCCCAAATAAAATCAACAGTGGCATCACAGGCATATGATATCTAGACTGCACTTCTAGCAAGGTGTACGATAGCACTAATCCTCCAAAAAGCATTAGTATTATTAGAGCATCATATCTTCTTTCAATCAAGGTGAAAAAGCATGCACAAATTGCCATTAATATGAT
>JACMJL010000174.1 GCA_014380625.1 Clostridiaceae bacterium | reverse complement strand
ATTGCAATTGCATTGGACCAGGCCACTTCTAATTTTTTCGAAAAACTTAATCAAAACGTGATAGATGATTATCAATCAGAGCGTCTAGCGGTTCGCACCGATGATATACTTCTGAAAGCAGCTGATACTTTTCATATGGCACTAGATCGGTTGCTCTTAGAGATACAAATTGAGGAAGAGCTATACATAGACGCGCTACCGGAAAGCACGTTACATACCTTTGAAATTCAAATAGAACTATCAATTACAGCCTTAGCTAGGTTTGGTAGGAATAAAGGTAGAGAGGTTATTACTTGGGTAGATAGGGCAGACGGCAGCTTTTGGGTAGTTCCTCGGAATTTGAGCAATATGCTAGATAAACATTTATTTTTGAAGAAATTGCCTGTGGTGTTTACTTCAGGAACTTTAAGTGATGAGGGGGATTTTGGTTACCTTATGAGGACTCTTGGTTTAAAAGATCCAGCAAGATCAACGGTTGGAAGTCCCTTTGATATTGAGGAACAGGTGGTGGTTTATTTACCTCAGCCATCCTTTGAGGAAACTGAAAGTTTCAAGTTTTCATGCAAAATTAAACAATTACTATGTTTACTGAAAGAAAATGGAGGAAGAGCGCTGATACTTGCTAACTCTTTGAAGGAAGTCAGGAAAATAAGAAAAGAAATTAGTGGCTATGAGCTACCTTTTGAAGTTTTATGGGAGGACAAAGGTGAGCGAGGATACCTTGTCCAAAAATTTCGTGCAAAAGTTTCATCTGTATTAGTAGGTTCTACCTTTTGGGAGGGAATTGATGTGCCCGGTGAGTCTTTATCTCTCGTTGTAGTTTGGCAACTTCCCTTTCCGAACCTAGACCCTTTGATTGAGATGAGGCGCAAAGAAGCAGAAGAAGAAGGGATGAACCCACTTATAGCCGTTGATTATCCTGAAATGGGATTGAAGTTAAAACAAGGTTGTGGCAGATTAATTAGAACTAAGGATGACCGTGGAGCAATAGCTGTCATGGATCAAGTAATAGGAACCCCATGGGAAAGTGTGGTTATGAGGGCTCTACCTAGAGGAGCGAAAATCAAAACTCTGGAACATAGGGAGATTTAAAATACCACACCTTTATTAATTTGTATAAGGGGCTTAAATTAAATCCACTAAGCCATTAACTGAAGTTTGTTCATTATCATTTATAGGAATAACTATGCATTTTTGTCCATCAATTATTTGAGATTTTATTTGAGGTATTTTTTCAGGTTTTACTTGAAGTATAACATCATAAAGAGGAAGAACTTTATTATCTTCTAAAGCCACAGTAGCATCACTAACCTCTATAGAAAGGTGGTTTTCATTAGCTACAGCTGCCTCTTGTTTAACCTGCTCAAGTTTTATTTGAAGTATTTCTACCTGCTTCTCAAGGTTTTCTTCCTTTTTTCTTTGTTCATTTGCCTTAAGTGCCTTTGCATCAATTAAATATTCTGCTAAAGGAAGATCACCACCAAAGTTTTCTACATAGGACTCTTGAATCTTAGTAGTGATTTCTTCAGAAATGTCACTTTCTATTAAAAGGTTTTGTATATCCTTCTTTGTTAAGGTTATAGGTTCACAATCTGTACCTTCATATATAGAATTATATTCATCTATCATAGTATTTAGGTTTTCTTGTATGTCCATAAAAATTTTATCAGCCTTTTTTTCATCCGTACTAAGGGAATCTTTAATAATTGATTGGAATGCTTCTTTTTGGACAATAGCAGTCTGTTTTGAATAACAACCTAAAGCATCTTCCATTAATTCAGGATGTGTATCCTTTGCATTTTTTGTGTAATACATAATAGAGTTAACATCAGAACTACGATCAATAAAAGCAGGAAACACAAAGCCATTAGTTGGGGCATCAACCACCCAATCCCTAATACGAGCTTCTATTTTATTTTCTTCTTCAAAGTATCTAAGACCAGGATCTGAAAGTGAAACAGGACATATCGCACATAACACATATTCATATACTTCTTCAGACTCATCTAGCTTTGAATTATCAGTGGTTTTAGTAATAATATCATAGGCATCATGAAAAACAAGTATTAAAAAATTACCAGTATAATTATAATTATCTATAATCGATTTATAAAAATCATCAAGGAGAGTATCATCCTTTAATCGACTGTTTTTAAGTTGCATAAGTGAAATTTGTTTTTCATTTATAAGATCTTCATTAGTTGGAAAGTTAAGTTCTAAAATATTATTCCCAATAGTTCCGGACAGTAATTTTTTAGCAATTTCTAAGTACTTAAAGTATTCATCATCATCTAAATTTAGAAAGCTTTCTCTAAATTTTAAAATGATATGTTTTTCTCCATTAACATAGCAACCACACATTTTAGTGAAGGTGCACTGATCTTTTTTAAAACGTTTTTTTAGCTCAAGTATATCTTTTTTTCTCATATATAAACTCCTCGATTTATAGACAAACCTAACGT
>JACMJL010000173.1 GCA_014380625.1 Clostridiaceae bacterium | reverse complement strand
ATATATGCTTCTACCAATGGATTTAAAGGCCTCTATTTTTTTTCTAAACATAGATTCTGGTGCTGCAGATAAAGCCTCACTACCGCCCATTATTATACTGCCCATATATTTCATACCAAGAAGTTTTGAGAAATATTCCGTATATCTCATTACATCCCTAGATTGGCAGGCCTCTGGAAATCCTGAATGTATAATAAAAGAAATTGGTTTTTCAAATAAAAGCCCTTTATTTCTTTCCATATACTCAAAAAAGTCCTTAGTGATTCCTGGCATACTATCAGTGTATAATGGGAAAATAACCAGGACATAATCTGCAGATTTTAGAGTCTCCAGTTGCTTTACACGTTCTGCTAAATCAGTAACATATATTTTTTCATATATAAAATCCTCATTAACTTTCATTTCAGAAAGAGGCCACTCAATAATTTTATCAGAATTGCTTTTTCTTCCTCTTGGTGATCCATTAACAACTACTAATTTCATTTAAAACAACCTCCATTTCCTCTGCCTTAGCCACTGCATGGAAAAATTTAGTGGCATGCATATTTTTAGAAAGTCTTTCAAACATATTCTTAGTTATTTCAACCGCTTCACTATCTAAGTTACCCTCATCTAAAATTACAACTCCAAGTTTTATACTGTTATCGTATCTACTTGGATGATGGCACTCTCCATCATAGATTTTAATATAGGGCAAAGCATTAGGTATAAATCTGTCCATTACCTTTTTTGTAACTGAAGTTACAAAACCTGCAGACAAAGGTGATACATAAATTATACAATCAGTGTTTGCCATACTTTTTAATATTAATCTCATATCATCTTTAAAAATACAAAGCCCTGGAGTCTTCGTCCAACAGGAAAAACACCCACAACAATAATTTATATTCATATTTCTTGCTGTGAAGAAAACAACCTCATGTTCTTTTTCTAGTTCCGTTTTAATTTCTTTCAATGCTGTTTCATATTCTTCATATTCCTCATTAGGTATGCCGTTAATAAAGGTTAAATGCATATATTTCCTCCCTCCTTTTTTAAACGAGTGGCCATAATTATATCTTTACCGGTGTCTTCTAACAGCTCAAAAAGTTCTTTTTCATTATAATTTTGAGAAAATAAATTATTTGCTACCATAATTGAAAGTCCATGAGTAAAAACACTCATTTTAAATAATATTTGCTGTAATTCTTCATCTGTGAAGCCCTGTAAAGTTTTATCCCTCTTCATCTGTTCTAGCATTTGTACTTTAGAATCCCTATCATCCTCCACACAATCAATATTTTTTATAACCATATCTTTAAAAAGCACACTGTATTCTCTTGCGAATCGAAGAGTACCTATTCCCATATTGAGAAAGGGCATATCAGTATATTCTTCTTTAGTCATACTTATTGCTATAGCTCTAGTTTTATCTATTACTGCTTGTAACAGTTCCTTGCCGTCCTTAAAATTTACGTAAATTGGGGCCACCGAACTACCTAGAATTTCAGCTACTTTTCTAACAGTAATATTTTCAATGCCTTCCGTTTCTCCAATATTAAAAGCAATATCAATTATTTGTTCCTTTGAAAACTTATTCTTTGGTGCCATAAATTCCTCCATTTCTTAAATAACAGTGTATATATAACATCTGTTATATATAGTGTATATGATATGTTATATATTGTCAACTACCTTTTATAGACAAAAAAATAGAAGACCTTAGCCTTCTATTTTACTCATGGACTTAAACTTTAGCCTGATTTAATGCGTCTTTAACTGCATTAATAATTCCTTCACAGCTATAAGTAGCCCCTGAAATTGTATCTACTGAGGTTGATTGAGCTGAAATTATTTCTGAAATTATTGTACCTTCAACAGCTTGATAAAATCTTGGAGTATCTTGATGTGATACAGTTTCAATATTAATAATCTCATCATTTTTTATTGTAACTGAGATTTCAGTAGTACCTCTTTTAAATCCAATAGCAGTTCCTGTATAGGTTCCATCCGCATATTTTTCAGAGGTTCCATTTATACTAGTACTTATGGAGGCACTGTTTCCTGTTGCTATCCCACTTTGAGTCAAAATAGTTCCACCTACATTACTAACAGCGTAAAGTCCTACCATAGCAGCTATTGCTACAGCACTAGCCAATTCAGGATTTACATTTTCTCCAAGAACATTTACCTGAACATTATTTCTAGGACATGCCTCTATACATTTTAAACAGTTAATACACTCTCCACCGCATACACTTTCGACTTTATAAAGTGGTAAAGCCATGGCACAATCGCTTGTATACAATCTACACTTTCCACATTTATCAGAAGGCTTACTAATTTTAAATATACTTATTCTAGAAAATATATTAAAAACAGCTCCTAAGGGGCACAAATATTTACAGAAAAATCTTTCTACAAAGAAAGCTCCAATGGTTATTAGAAGTAAAAGTATAAATCCAATAGTGTAATCAGCTAGTACCTCAGGGAAATATGCTAATTGTGCATAAGCGTCCCAAGGACTAGTGGTGTTTAAAATTTCACTTCCTAGGGTCCATATTAAAACAACAAGCAATAGTAAAACTACATATTTCAGGTATTTAAGCACAGCATCTAATTTTTCATCTACCTTAAAATCAATCTTAAATACCTTTTTTGCCAGTAGATGAAGCAGCTCATTATAGGTTCCAAAAGCACAGATCCAGCCGCAGAAAAATCTCCCACCTAAAACAGTTATAATTATAACTGTAAGGAACTCAATTAAACTAGGAAAGGCTTGAAGGAAGTTAAAATTACCTTTAATAATCATTTCATAAATACTCTTTAACTCTGAAAAAGCTAATATAAATAAGGCCGGTGATAAAAATAATAGGAGTAATTGAATAGTTAGTCTAAATATTTGTAATTTTTTTATATTTTTTTTCATCCTTACATCCCCTCCAATGGGTTATTTTTTATAAACAAATTCATTATTAGTAAGAGTATAGTTTTCTCTCATGCCTGAGGTAATATAAACTTCCTTATCTTTAGTTATAAATATAGCCTCTACGCCCTTTATTTCTTCTATTAACTTAATAGCCTCAGGTATTCCCATTATGTACACACCCGTTGATAAACCCTCCCCATCAATAGACTTATCAGAAATTATTGTTGCACTGATAATGTCACTTTCTGATGGATATCCTGTTATTGGATCTAATATATGATGAAATCTTTTACCCTTTTGCTCAAAATATCTTTCACTTCATCTGCTGCATACCCTTTAGCAATACCTCCAACGTCAATTTCCTGTTTTTCATTTTTTAAAAATATAGAGTTATTGCTGAGATTTCACTGTACTCTTTGAAGACTGACATTTTATCATCTATTTCACTAAGCCTTTGAATTGATTCTTTAATAGCTTTTTCTGCATTTCTCCCTGATACTTTTAATTCATTTAAAGTTCCAAGGGAATAAAATTGACTAATGATATAGGGTCTTTTATTATTACTAATTATGAATATTAAAATCAAAACAACAGCTATTAGTACTGCTAATAAAATTAATGCAATTTCAATAGTAAAAATCATAACTACCACGCTCCTTAAAATAGCCTAATTAAAAATCAATTGGTATCTAACTATAATAACAAACAATTATGTTTCAACTATCAAAAGATTATGTGATTTTTGTAATATAACACAGGGAAAACATAAAGAAATGCTAATTTTGGGTAAAAAAAAGAATCGGCTATATGTTGCCAATCCTTTACAGGCTATCTATTCAATTAAAGGGGGCTTTAATTAAATTTGAAATTAATTACTATAATATTATGATAGGCTTACTTTGTGACATCCTAATGACGAATATTAGAATAATTTGTGAACAATAAGTTGTGAAAGCATCCTAGTCTTTTCACCAACAGAGTAAATGGATAGTCTATGTAAGGCTCTTGTCATTGAAATGTATAGCAGCTTTACATCTAGGGGGTCTGTAGAATATTCTTCTTTAAAATCCGCTTACATCAATTGAATTTCCCTTCTATTTCTGGGAATTCATTTATTATAGCGCACCTCCCATTTATTTGATATAATGTATTAACGCTTACATTTAAATATTAAATACTTTTTAAAATATAGGAGGTACTTTTCAATGATTGAAGAAAAATTTAACATAATTCAAGAACAAAAGAGTGAAAATGTGGTGATTCAGGTTCTAGAAGTAAAAAAACTAGAAGGAGCTACTAACTTACAGAGTGCCATGCAACTATTTTATACCACTCAAACCGGAGCAAGCATGAAGATGATAAAAATCATTCTAAAGGGTGGCTCTGTTAAAACTGAATCTGGGGCATTATATTATATGAAGGGTAAGATAGAATCAGATGCTCAATTAGGTGGCGCTGTTGGAGTTTTGGGTAAAATGATTAAAAGTTCAATGAATAAAGAAACCGCCATAAAACCTGTTTATAAAGGTTATGGCGAAGTTTATTTAGAACCTACCTTTCAGCATTATTTTATGATTAACTTAACCGATGATAGTGTTATTGTTGATAAGGGTTTGTTCTACTGCTGTTCTGGCAATATGAAAGTTGAAGCTTTTGTTCAGAAAAATGTCTCCTCCGCTTTTATGGGTGGTGAAGGATTTTTTCAAACAAAGATTTCAGGTACTGGAGTAGTTGTACTTGCTATACCGGTGCCCGAAAATGAACTACAGGAGATTGTCCTGTCCAACGGAGAAGAGTTAAAGGTAGATGGCAATTTTGCCCTAGCTCGAACAGCTGGAGTTAATTTTTCTGTAACCAAATCTGACAAAAGTATATTTGGCTCTTTAATGAATGGTGAAGGTTTATTACAGACCTTTAGAGGAGAAGGAATAATATGGATAGCTCCCACAGCGCCAGTTTATGAAAAAATGATGTTTGGTACTGAGGTTCTAGGCCACAATCATAAATCCGGGAATAATAAAGAGTAAAGATAATCCCTCAAATGTACAAATCCTGCGTTAGGGCATTTGATGTTTATCTAAAAAATCCCTCCAATTATTTTGACCTTAGTATGCTATCTTCCTCCTACTGAAAGAACAAGCTATAAACTCAACAAGATTTTCCAATTAATACCAAGATAGACTGTTTTAAATAAGTTTCAAAAAAAATATAATATTAATAAGAATATAATAAGGAGGCTTAAAAAATGTCACAAAAATTTAAATCTCTAGTATCAATTTTCATCCTGTTATTACTTATTTGTTTCAGTTTACCAACACCAGTTACAAGAGCATCCCCAGTACTTGGTTCAAAGCTATTAGTAGGTTACTGGCATAACTTCGACAACGGGACAGGCATTATCAAACTTAGAGATGTGTCTTCAAAATGGGACGTTATCAATGTATCCTTTGGAGAAACAGCTGGGGACAGAGCCACGGTTTTATTTACACCTTGTTATGGTACAGACGCAGACTTTAAGGCTGACATCGCTTATTTAAAAAGCATTGGTAAAAAGGTTGTGTTGTCAATAGGCGGACAGAACGGTGTCGTATTATTACCAGATAATACGGCAAAACAAAACTTCACCAATTCATTGATATCATTGATGGACAAATATGGGTTTGACGGAATTGACCTGGATCTGGAGTCAGGAATCTATTTAAACGGTGGAGACAGTGATTTCAAAAATCCAACCACCCCTCAATTAGTAAATATCATTTCTGCAGTTAGAACCCTTTCAGATCACTATGGTTCTAATTTCCTCTTAAGTATGGCACCTGAAATAGCTTATGTCCAAGGAGGTTACACTGCATATGCAAGCATATGGGGAGCTTACCTACCAATCATCTATGGCCTAAGAGATAAGTTAACATATCTTCATGTACAACACTACAATGCTGGCAGTGCTTCTGGCATGGATGGGGTAAATTATTCTCAAGGCACCGCAGACTTTGAAGTAGCAATGGCTGATATGCTGTTACATGGATTCCCTTTGGCAGGAAATACAAATAATATATTCCCTGCGCTAAGAGAGGATCAGGTTATGATTGGACTTCCAGCTTGTACCTCCGCTGCACCTAGTGGTGGTTACATTTCTCCAACAGAAATGAAAAAGGCTCTAGATTATCTTACAAAAGGCATTTCTTTTGGTGGTAAATATAAGCTTTCTAAATCCACTGGTTATCCTAGCTTTAGAGGTTTGATGACTTGGTCAATAAACTGGGATGCCAAAAGTAATTATGAATTTTCAACTAATTATCGAGCTTATTTTGACTCAACGATACCACCAGTGAACTCTTTAAAAGTTGCATCCCTTTCTTCAAGTGTAGTGACAAATGGAGGCTTTACCTTAACAGCAATTGTACCTGCAAATAACACTGCCACCTCCTATAAATTCTTTGAAGGAACTACTCAAATAGCTACTGGAACCTTAACTGCTGGTCAAAACTCCTCGGTAACTTTAAGTACACAACGATCAAATAAACAACCCGGTACCTACAACTATACAATACAACTTACTGCAGGAACTTCTAGCGTTACTTCAAATCAAATAACTGTAATTGTACCTTCAGCTCCAACCTTACAAGGAGCCATACTGTCAGCTGGAGCAGTAACCAATGGAAGCTATATGCTAACATCAGTAGTTCCAGCCTATAATACTGCCACCTCCTATAAATTCTTTGAAGGAACTACTCAAATAGCTACAGGAACCTTAACCTCCGGAAATACTTCTTCAGTAACCTTAACAAAACAAATAGCAAGCAAACCAGCAGGAAGTTATAGCTATACTGTAGTGGTATATGATACTTCAGGTAAATCTCTTACCTCAAATACAGTAACTGTAACAGTAGCTAATCAAGGCTATCAAACTTGGTCAGCCTGGGTTAGTTATAAGGTGGGAGACATCGTAAGTTACGGAGTACTTAAATATAAATGCTTACAAGCTCATACCTCATTGCCTGGCTGGGAGCCACCGGCTACTCCAGCATTGTGGCAGCCTATATAGTTTTACCCTTTAAATAAAAAATAGGGGATTGCCTCAAAATTAATAATTTTGAGACAGTCCCTATTTATCAGAAATAGTTTCAATCCTTTGAAAGTTAAATCTTGATGAAAGTAATGTGATACTAATATGAGCAAACATTCTCATATGGTATTATTAACCTTATATAAATAACTAACTCTAATTCTTACGCTAGGACTCCTTATTTCCGATCGAAGTTGAGCATATCCACCTTGAAAATCCACATCCTCATCTATGTATTGAACATCTAACATTTTTCTCATAAACACTTTATGCTTTTCCAACGATTGTCCAAACTCCCCATAAGCTTGATTAAAATTGCACTTCCTAGATGCAGCGTCCACAGCAAATTGAATTTCTATAATTCTATCATTCAAGGTAAGAATATCCACATCTATGTCAATTCCATCCACAACTATTGTTTTTAATGAAATATGATGATGTGCATATTCTAATTTCTTTTTACTTTCTTCTGTTAACAGATCTTTAATATTAGAATTTTTGATTTCCTGTATGGACATTCTTGCCTTTATAATGTGATTTTCATCAATTATAAGATTTCCTGTGGTTTTATCTAAAATCATCTTTTTATCACCTCATATTATTTTAGAAAAATTTATATAAATAATTAATTGTAATGTTTACACTAGGCCCCCTTATTTCTGATCGAAGTTGAGCATATCCACCGTGAAAATCTACATCCTCATCAATGTATTCAACCGCTAACATTTTCCTCATAAATAATTTATGTTTCTCTAATAGCTCTCCAAATTCATTATAATCTTTATTGTGATGGCATTTCCTAGATGCATCATCCACATCAAATTCAATTTCTGTAATTTTATCATCCAAAATATCTAAACTTATAGCTACATCAATTCCATCCACCATTATTGTTTTTAGTGAAAGGTACGGATCAACATTATCTTCTAATTTCTTCTTACTTTCCTCGGTTAACAGGTCTTTAATATTAGAGTTTTTTATTTCCTCTATAGACATTCTTGCCTTTATAATGTTATTTTCATCAATCATAAGA
Organism: Clostridiaceae bacterium; assembly: GCA_014380625.1. Taxonomy (GTDB): domain Bacteria; phylum Bacillota; class Clostridia; order Clostridiales; family Clostridiaceae; genus JACMJL01. Next base: position 5,173 of record JACMJL010000173.1, on the reverse strand, counting down.
TCTCCTGTACTTTTATCTAAAATCATTATTTAGCACCTCATATTACTTTATGTTTATTTCAATTAATTTACATTTATATAAACTAATTGTATATTAATAGCTTTATGAAGTCAATTTTTTGCCTTCATTAATTTTATAGAATATTTTACGCAAAAAAAATACAACCCTCCATAGATTCGAATAAACCTATGGAGGGTTCATATATATTCATTGCTTAATTCTTGGATCCATTTATATAATAATATTTACTATTTTGCTTATGTGAATTTATATAGCAATAATCTATGTGCCTTATCTTTTCTATGTTGAAATTATGAAATAGTTTTAAAACATCATCTAGATTAGCATAAAAGTGTGGTACGTCCTTTTCAGGACCATCCTCCATATTTATTACAGTGTTTTCGTCTATTTTTGAGAAACCAGCTTTTTGAAATTTCCAAGTTTCTTTAGAACACATTGACGTATATATTTCTCCACCTTTTTTTAGCACTCGCTCTATCTCACTTATAACCTTTCTCGCACCTAAGGTATCTGTATGTGAAATAACATGATATGCAAATACGCAATCAAAAGAATTGTCAGCATAAGGCAAGTCAACCATATCTCCAACCTTAATATCAATATTGAAGTTTTCTTTTTCAGCCCATTGTTTTAGATTGTTCATTCCGTAATCGGATAAATCAATAGCTGAGACCTTAAAACCTTGTTTTGCAAGAAATATGGAATGACGTCCTAATCCAGCACCTAAATCTAAAACGTTTTTAAATCCTGAATCTAACCATTTTGTAGCCATATAATAACTGTCTTCACAGGGTTTTAACCAAGGCAACTGATCCGCTTCTTCCCATTTCCATTCTTTTGAATCTACCATTTATATACCCTCCATCCTTAGATTAATATTATTAACATAAATATAAATAATAATTGAATTTTATTTAAAAAGTTATATATCTAATATAGAAGGTTGAAAAAAATACTTGATGATTGTCCAGAACCAAACCAACCATTGTAATTCATATTATTTTTATAATATCCTTAAAGGAATAAATTATTCAAGGTTAACTAATCTAAATAGTTTAGATCTTTATAAACTTATCTTACGCAAATTGTAATTTCCTTGTCAGATATGGTTTTAAAAGTTACATTATACCACTGTGTATAATATTGATTTAAAACAGTGTAATCCACAGCGACCTTAACAACATTATCATTGGCTGCTCTCAAATCGCTAATAGAATTTATCCTGGTGTAACTTTCAAGGGAGGTTACTTTATTTACTTTGATATTTTTATCGTTTAAAAGTAATTTTGCATATCCAACTGCCATTGTTTGTTTAAAAGTTTCATTAGGGCTTACTCCAAATTGATAGTTCTCCGAGTATTGATTCTCATTAATATATTGTTTATCCTTAGTATACACATGGCACCCTATAGTATTTACTTCTATTTTGGGATTCTTTAAAATGTACTTATTAATTTTGTTTTCAAATTCTATTTCTGTATTCAAATTTAATTCCAATATTGAAGAAGTGAATGGTATTTCATTTCCTAACTGAATAAAGGTATGGAAGTTATATTGATTTCCATTTACTAAAGTACCTGAGATCTTAATGTCACTTTTACATTGATTGACTTCATATCCTTTAATAGATGTCTTATTTCCGTAAACTACCAAGCCAATAATAACAATAAAAGATATTATTAAATTAAGCAATTTTTTCTTCAATAATCCCCACTCCTTCATATTGAAATAACTTTACAATTTACTTACCAATCAAGAAAATTATAACATATTTTCTACATGTTATACTATGTTTTTTGATTTGAATAGTTTAGTCCCCATGTAATACCGTAACAATCAGTTACTACCGCATGTAAAGCACCCCAAAAGGTTTTTTGTAGTTCGAATTTTATAGAGCCCTCTTTACTTAAAGCCTGGTATATTTTATTTATCTCTTCCTCATTTTCTAATTCCAATACTAAGTGAGTACTACTAGACTCCTTTTCTACTTGAAGAATATCTACTAAATACATTACACAGTCATCATTTATATGAAGTTCAGAATGAATAACCTTTCCTTCAGAACCCTTAAACATTTCTTTTCCATCAGCCATTTGAACATTTTTTATATCGCCACCAAATACCTCTTTATAATATTCAAGTGCTACTTTACAGTTATTGATATAAATCTCAGGAATAATTCTTTTCATATAATTATATCTCCTTACATTAGTTATTATTTATTCTTTTTCTTTGTTTTCAACAAAACTCTTAAGTTCAATTAATTTCTCCAATTTTCTATACCAATATCTATAGACTTCTTTAAAACCTATTTTATCATAAAGTTTTTCGGCAGGTATATTTCCAGCAGAAACTTGCAAATATGCAGTTGTAACATTTTTTTGCTGTGCTGTTTTTAGAATTCCGTTCATAATATCTCTTCCATATCCATTTCCTCTAAAATCCTTATCAACTACAATGTCAAAAATACCAATATAATCTCCTTCAATAGCACCATAACCGCACCCTACAATCTTTCCATCCACTTGTTTCGATAGGTATATGACTGGTCCTAATATATTCCCCAAAATCCTCCTAGCCGTTACCTGAACCTGTTCCTCCGAAATATTTGAACAAGAAAATAGACCCCTCAACCACTCATCACTAAATTGATCTTTAACAACAACGTCTAAACATTCATAATTGAAATCTTGACTCAAAGCCAATACTCTCAGTGAAGTCTCGTTCTCTTTTATATATCCTCGTTCTTGAAGCCTTTCATCAATTCCATTTGGATTACTTTCAGTGGTTAATTTAAACAGGGTAGGTAAACTCTGCAGTCCATATTCTTTTTCACAAAAATCTATTTTTTCATCTAATAAGATTGTAGATTCATAAATTGGACTTACAGAGTTCCCCCTTCTAGTATACCCTTCAGAAAATCTGAGTACCCACCCGTCATACAATTTGGTTTGCAGTGATGGCCATGCATTCATAGATAGTTCTTCTAATTTTCTTATCCTACTAACCGGTGTTTTTAATTCAAGTTGTTTTATCACTTTAACTTCCCCCTGGCAAATTCAATTTTTTAAGTTCCTCTACATGTACTATATTTAGAAATTATAGTTCAATAATTTGTCCATCATACCCAAATTCTATGGGGTAGTCTCTGAACCTTGTTTTGCATAAATCATTTAACTCTATATGTGACAATCCAAATGACTCGTCAATGTGAGTAACAATTATTCGTTTTGCATTCATTTGGCCTGAATGCTCTAGCATCATTTCAAAGCTATCTTCAGTATCAGAGTAATCTGCACCTGTACCTATTGTTTTATCTTCAAAATATAAATGGTGTGGTATAAATATATCAATATTTTTAACTTCTTCATATAATTTAAATTCATGATATTCACAAGGAGCATATACAACCTTACTTCTATTTTCAACAATCATAAAATAGTATCCTTGGGTTTTAGGTATATATAATGGAAGGACTTTAATATCTCCTAACTCAATAATCTCCCTGTGTTCAATTGGCAATATCTTAATTATTTTTTTTGATTCAAGGTATAATAAAATATTTCCGCTGCCATAGTTTTTCATCATTACTAATTGCTTAGGAGCAATAAATACATTTATAGGTCTCCCCTTTGGCATGCGCGTTAGATGATTAAAATTTATTTGCTCCATAACTCGCAATCCCTGTGTATGATCCGGATGCCAGTGTGTAAGAATAATGTTTTCAACTTTATCTATGTTTTCTCTATTCAATTGAATTCTGATTTCATCAGGAGTATCAAACAATAGACCTGCATCATACACATAAAGACTTGGACCAGTTCTTAAAAAAGGTATTCCCTTTTGTCTAGCTTCTGTGCAGACCTTACAGTTGCAGCAGGGTCTAGGTGGTGGTGCTACTCCTCCACTTCCTAAAAGATTTAATTTCATTTTCTTTCCTCCAATCTTTAGACCATTGTGATAAAATAAGGACAAAAAAACTCCACAGAATCACTTATAAAGTGACTCCGCAGAGTAATCTACGTGTAAGAAAAGTTCCCTGTACCGCAAATTTACATCTGGTACACTCACTACTTATAAAATATCTTACAATGTCATGGGTTATTTGTCAATAACTTCATATTTCATAAAGGTACCAACTAATTTTAAAAATATATAAATATAAGCACCAAAACAATTCTGTATAAAAGCCTTACTCAGATTAGTATAAAACCTATTTATACTAGTCTGGTCTTTTATGCTTGTCATTTAATTCTTCTTTTTAATTCCTTATCCTCAATTTATACTTATTCTATCTTCAAGTCATATTGAGTTTATTTAAAAAGACTGTTATTCAGGCTGGCTACTAAATTAGTTTCTAGCTTTTTATCCTTTTGATAGCCTTTTCTGCTTCTTTTCTAATCCATCTTTTTTCATGATGCAAAAATGGCTCAATCAAAAGTATTAATTCAACATTTTTAAAATATCCAAGAGCCATAATTGAATGCCCAACCACATCAGAATTCTGAAGTAATTTTATTAAGACTGGTATTGCCTTTTCACATCTAAGTTTACCAACCAGTATAACAATCATTTGCCTAGAAGTTCCATTGTTAACCTTGCTTATAATATCAATATATTCATCCTCAAATCTACTATCTTGAATGGAATATAATGCATCTCCTATAGCCCATTTGTCTATTTCAGTACTTTCATCAGAATATAATTTCAAAAGGATTTCTGTTGCATCATAAAAGCCTTTAACACCGAGCATCCCCACAATTGCATCCTTATAATTTCTTTGTTCAAACATAAATAAATATTTTATTAATATTGGGATAAGTATCTTAATTTTTCTTTTCGTTGCATTTAACTCATTGAAGTTTTCTACTTCGAAGTTATTATTCTTAGCTTCGTTAATTAAGTTTTTAAGTTGATTAGTTAATCCTTGATATTTTACATTTTTGACTTAAGCTAATACTTTATTTGCATTATCAAGGACATCATGTATTCTATACTTCGCAGTTCCTGCTGTGGCTATATAAGCTACATATACGACTTCTGCTAAACCTATAGCTAAAATTTTAGTGGTAGCTCTTCCACAATTGCTACCACCAAAATAATTAATTATGCTACGTTTGATTTTTTAGTTTTAACTTAATTTCTCGTATTT
>JACMJL010000172.1 GCA_014380625.1 Clostridiaceae bacterium | reverse complement strand
TTCATATTCAACATCAATTCTGTCTACTTTAATGGTTAAAGGTATACCAAAGTTTTCAGCCTCCTCAATTAGGCTGTCCATTATAAGTGGTCTAAGAATATTGCCTGTTATCTTTTCATAGTTTTTCATCCGTTTTAGATCCATTGTTATAAAGTTTATTAATTTACTTCTATACTCCTCAATTTCAGTCTCAAAGCCCTCTTCCTTTATAAAAGACTTTTTTAAACCTTCCTCAAAGGCCTTATTAAACTTTTCTTCCTCTAGGTTCTCAAAGTTATGGAGCTCTAGATAATACAAGTTTAGCACCTTATGATATAAATCCCCTATTTGCATATTGCTAGGTTCCTCAGTCTTCTCTTCTTCAAGGTTTAAGCTAAAAATATTCTCTAGCATAAATTTAAAGGCACACTTATTGTAGCTGTCAATTTTCGAAGGTGACAACTTTATATCTCAGCTTCCGACCACATACAATACTTACCAATGAATAACCTTTTTTTTAAAAATGCAATTCGATTGATGGCATTGTAACAAATTATAGACTTCACCTAATTACAGTATCTACCGTCCACAAAATAAGCTACAAGCTACAACTGTTGCCGAGAATATTTCTACAACTACTCAACTAAATGTTTTTTATAATACTTCCATAGATCCATTTTAGGACTAAACCGTTTTATATAAATAGCTGGATTAAAGCCAATTAGCTCTACCATCTTTAAAAGTCTCATTGGTGTGCCGTATCCAAACTTTCGAACTAATTTCTTGTCTTGAAATGTACCTAAAACTTTTAATGAAGAAAGCACTCCAAAAATTGTTTTATAAGTTGGACGTTCAACTAATCTTCCATCACTTGTTAAAACCCTTTTTCCAACCTGAGATTTTATCTTAGGGCTATCCTTTTCTTCTGTAGTTGGTGTCGCCTCTTTGAGTGCATCACCATCTTTCAATGATGTATCTATGCGATAGCAGACGTACAATGACACCAGTACAGATAAAAGTAATACAAATATTAATCCGTTAACTCTTTCTTTTTTTTGTAGCCAAATTGGACCCAATACAACGGGCTTTTTCAGAAATTTAAACTTATCTTCGACTACCCATTGCTCTTTGTATTCTTTAAGTATATCTTCATCTTTAAGTCTTTCTTTAGGTACATTAGTTACCAATACAAAACAAGACTCTTCCCTTAACCACTTTTCATAAATATCGTTGTCCACACCTAAAATTATGATATTCACATGGTATTCTATAATTGTTATTTTTTCAGATGTCTCAGTTGGTTTTCCTTTTTTTAAGTATTTTTCTTTAACAATTTTTTCGGTTTTCATTTCCCATTTAAAAGGTTTACTTTGAGTAAAATTTTTCGCTGCAAATATCTGGCCGGAGGCTTCTGCATCTTCTAGCGATACAAATTTAATTTTAGATAACTTTGCACTTAATTTTTCTATTTTAATTTTATTTTTAGAAATATTCCTCTTTGCACTAGCTATTTTTAGTTTCTCAAGTTCAGAGGAATAAACCACAATAAGCCTCCAATTACTTATGCCTAGCGGCACATCAAATGATGAAATTTTATATATGGATGCATTTTTTTTGCTATCGGGGTTACAAACACAGGTACCTACTTCTTTCCAATTATCTTGCTCCCAAGATTTGTTTATGTGTTCACATGTTATTTTAAATCTATCGGATAAACGGATTATTGATGGCATTTCTAAGTTAACAACCTTATCAAACATAGCTGTATTACTTCCTGCTGCATCATAAATTCCAATAGGCCTTGTATTCAAATCACCCTTAAATGTTTCACTAATTTCTTCCATAGCTTCTCGAAACCATATTACATCACTAGTGTTTCCAGCCAAAGCCGTTCCACCTATCGGTAATCCATTTTGTTGTACGAACAAACCTATATTGGCTTGTTTTAAATCCTTTCGTCCGCTTTTAGGGTCACCAAATGTGACATCAAAATTCCCTAAGGCTGGATCAATGTAGGATCCATGCAAACTAATATTTGTTGTGTCCACATGGATTCCTTGAGCTTTTGCATTGTGAATATCCATCGCTCTCATACAAATTTGTGAATATAGTTTATGATAATCTAGAACTCCTAATTTTTCGAGTGCGTCGCCTAAACGATCATCGTTAAGATCACTAGGGTTTATACCTTCTCCTAGAAGAATCTCACACTCGAATGTAGAGAATGTATTTTCTACATGAACAAGTGGTGTTCTACCCATCAAAACATTTATAATCATTGCCTTTATTAAAACACCTATGCTTATTTTGACTCTTGGATCCACCGGTCCGATAAATTGGTCTATAAACTCAGGAATAAGAAGTACATCACACATTGCAGAAATCACTGGTTTCATGCCTAAATGATTTACTTCTACATATTCTTCCGCTACCATTTCTTCATAATCAATATCTTCATAATCATCGTATTCTCTTGACATTGTACTCACCTCAATATAAAATTCTATGTGAGTATATATTCGACATAACTTTGTAGAATCCTTTTTGTATTTAATACCCTTTTAATGAATTTACTGTAAATGTAATTCGTTAGAGGGGTTTTTATCTAGTCGGAAGATGAGGTATGAGTTATTTCAGCGAACTTATCTATAATTTGCTCCATCTTGGGTCTTCTAGATAAATAGGAATAACCTGTAAGGGTCCCTTTAGTTTTTCAAATATTCTTTCAACTTTCCATTCTTGCTTATAACACCCTAAAACTTGTTTCATGGATAGTTCATCTTTTGATTTATTAGTGCGGATAACAAAGTAACAGCATATTTCTTCCTCAATTTTGATATTTCCTTCGGTGTAATTTTTAACCTCAAACATGAGTTACATTGTACTTTTGTATATGTATTGCTGAAATTATTCCAAATTGAAACGACAAGAAGAAATTGATAAATTAACATTCCATGATGACAACGCACTGTTTGGAGAATGTAAATGGACAAATTCTTTAGTTGATATTAGTGTTTTAAATGACCTAATAGAACAAAG
>JACMJL010000171.1 GCA_014380625.1 Clostridiaceae bacterium | reverse complement strand
TTTAGGGAACTGAAATATGCGCTTGGACTTATTAATTTTCATTCAAAAAAGGTGGAGTATATTTTTCAAGAAATATTTGCAAAGCATACCTACCAAGTAAACTTTACAATGGCAATGCAAATATGTAGGCACTTTTTCAAGTGTCTTGAAAGTGTATATCCACCAGATGTTGAAGCTCTTATTCAGAAGTATATTCTACCCATCCGAGATGGTCGTAAAGACCAACGTAAATTGAAATCTAAAACCACCATAAGCTTCAATTACAGAGTAGCATAAAAATTATTAAATCTCAAATTTAAAAAACAGGTTTATAATCTGTTTTATTTGTTATGTTCAAAAATAAATAATTTATAAAAAAAGAACCGTTAAAAATATTGAAACTATTTTTAACGGTTCTTTAAAAACTTTTATCCGCTTATCTTAATGACATTGGGCAATTGCCTTCTTTTTTATTCCATTAAAACCTTCAGTTCCCTAACATAAAAAAGTACGAACTACACAATATAATATCAACACAACTCAAGGAGGTGAAAACATATGGCAAGAAGCAATAAGATTTTAGTTCCTCAGGCTAAAGAGGGTTTAAAGAAGTTTAAGATGGAAGCTGCTAGAGAAGTAGGTACTCCACTTTCTGAAGGATATAATGGAGAACTTACATCAAGAGAAAATGGTTCTGTTGGTGGACAAATGACTAAGAAAATGGTTCAAGATTATGAAAATAAATTAAAGTAAACATATTAATAATGCTTTAAAATTAGGGACTATATCAAAATGATTAATTATTTTGATATAGTCCTTATTATTTATTCTCTTCTAGTCTCTATTTTATATAATAAAAACATTAACAAAGATGCTATTAGCATTATAACTCCGATAAATACCCAACCGGAATTTATTCCAAAGTAAGATATGTACTTACCCATAATCAATGGACCAAAAGCGAATCCAGACCCATATATCATAGGAATTATACCGTTTACCCTTCCTCTATGAGAAGCAGGTGTGTGATTAGCAATATAGGCTCCTAGATTAATAGAAATACTAATTTCTCCAATAGTCATAACCACTATTGATACAAAAAATAAAGGAAGTTCATTAATAAAACCTAAAGAACCAAACGCAATAGAGTAAAGTATGCCACCGAATGCTATAACTACTATAGGTTTCAGTTTATTTGTTAATTTAAACATAATCGGTGTTATAGAGATTACTACAAAAGCATTTATCCCCGCTAATAACCCAAAATTTCTCGCTCCGAAATCACCAAAAAGTTCAGCTAAATGTAAAGGAAGTGAAAAACTAAATTGTGAATAGGAAAATTGATAAATAAATAGTATACAAGCAAAGCCTACTAAAATAGGTCTTTTCTTCAACACATGAAATATTGTCCCCTCTTCTCGATCTTCATGGCTTCTATCTTTACCATGCTTATTATGAGTAACGCCTATGGTTTCTTTAATAAAGACATATACTAATATTAGAGACAGTAAAGTAGCTATTCCATCACCGATAAAAACAATATTCAGATGATTTTTATACAATAAACCACCCATTACTGGTCCAATTGCTAAACCTAGATTATTTCCCATATATAGAAGTGAGAAAGCTTCTTTTCGATTGTTAGGTGTTGTTAAATCCGCAAGCATTGAATCATTTGCTGGCATTGAGGCAGCTGCAGATAATTGCGCAATCATCATCACCACTGCAAGTAATATTGATGGTTTTATAAACCCGCATGAGATAAATACTAAGCCAGCAAAACCTTGAAAAATAATAAGCACTTTTTTTCTACCTATTTTATCTACTAATATTCCTCCTAGTAGAATGCTCGGAGCAGAAAGCAATGCAACTAAAGTAATAAAAAGACCTGCCTTATCTTTAGTTACCCCAATTTTTTGTGTCATAATCAAAGCAAGCATGGGAAATACAAAACATCCCATATTATTTACTACCCGTGATAAAAATATTATATAAATTTCTCTTGGTAACCCTAGGTATTGTTTCAGAACCTCTTTTATCCATTTCATATTTTAGTCCTCATCATTTCAGTTAAATATTTTTTTATACTTTACTATATTATATGTTATAATAAAAAGTAATATTTTTCAAGAAAAATGAGGTGAAAGTATGCCTGATGTTGTAGATAGTTCATATTTCCAAAGCGCAAAAAAGCTAGCACTTAAAGAATATTCTAAGAGTACTTCTAATGGTGAGGTTGGTTATCTTCCTTCTTTAGAAGGACTAATAAAAAATTCTGATATCGTTTCTGAAGTGAATTTAGGAGTTATTGAAATTCCTTTAAAAAAAATAATTGGTACCTATTCTCATTTAAGAAGCTTATCTTTTGCTAAGAACTTCATGCCCTTATTAGATAAACAAAGTGAATTCCAAACTAAATGGACGCTTCTGTATAATGTTCAACTAAATCAAGGTATTCGTGACTCTATAAAAGTTTATGAATATTTAAATTGGTTTTATGTAATTGAAGGTAATAAAAGAGTTAGTGTTTTAAAGTATTTTAATGCATACTCAATTAATGCAGAAGTAATTAGACTCCTACCCCAAAAAAATGAAAATGATATGAGTATAAGATTATACTATGAGTTTCTGAAATTTAATAAACTTACTAATATACACTCTATTTGGCTATCAAAGGAATCTTATTATGAGGACTTATTGCCACTACTAGAAGATTATACGCCCCCCACTTCCACCTTTAAAAGTAAATATACGTATTTTGAAGTTGAAATTTACCAAGCCTTTAGAGAAATATACCTTGCATTTGGAGGTCAAAAACTTCAAATTACAACCGGAGATGCACTTTTAGAATATATTAAAATATATGGATTACCTGAGATTTTGAATCAAAATGACCTTCAAGCACAAATGAAAGAATTTATTATAGAACTTCAAGCAATGTGTAATGAAACACCAGTTGATGTTTTAACTTCACCTATTGAAAATTCTCAAAACAAAGTAATTACTGCTTTAACTACCCTAGTTATTCCTAAAAAAAGTTTGAAAATTGCCTTTATTTATGCTAGAACTATAAAGGATTCTGGTTGGACCTACGCTCATGAATTAGGAAGATTACATCTTGAAGCTGTCTTTGGAGATTCTGTTACTACTGATTACATCGAAAATGTACCAGAAGATGATACTGCCTTCGAAATTATGAAAGTACTTGTTGAAGAAGGTAATGATATAATTTTTACAACTAGTCCTGTATATTTAAATACTACCTTGAAATGTGCACTTGAGTTTCCACTAGTAAAATTTTTTAATTGCTCTGAAGCAAATCCCTATCAACATGTTACAAGTTACTATGGAAGAACTTATGAGCCAAGATTTTTAACTGGTATTATCGCAGGCTCTATGACTAAAAACAATATAATTGGATACGTAGCTAACACTCCTACCCATGAAACTCTTAGTTCCATTAATGCCTTTGCTCTTGGTGCTAAAATGGTGAACCCCTACTTAAAGATTAAAGTTTCTTGGACAGGCGAATGGAATAATAGAGCCCGCTACTCTGCTGAAGGTAATAAACTTATAAAAATGGGCGCCGATATTATTTGTAATAGATCCATTGATGTTTCTCACCCAGTATCACTAGATTACGGAGTTTATTCTATGCTATGTACCATCGATATGGAAAAAGGCGTACCAGATAAATATCTTGCTACCCCAATTTGGCAATGGGGAATTTATTATGAAAAGATAGTAAATAATATATTAAATGATACCTTTAAGACTATTACAGATATGTTTAGTAACAACACCAAATTAGTTAACTTTTGGTGGGGAATTGATGCTGGTGTGGTTGACATCTTCTACTCAAAGGAACTTGTACCACCAGATACACAAAAGCTAGTAAATCTTATGAAAAGAATGATAACTGATAACACCTTTCATCCCTTCACAGGACCAATTTATGATCAAGCTAAAACCTTAAGGGTTGATTATGACGAAACGGCTTCAAATGAACAAATATTAAATATGGATTGGTTAGTGGATACCGTAGAAACTGAAATACCAGAAATTAAGAAAGGATAGCTAATTTAAGCTATCCTTTCTTATTGTACAACCAGCACTAATACTCTATAATAAAATATCCATATCCATTAACAATATGAGTATTACTGTAATCTCTTTCCCTTAACTTTAATCCATAATTTAAATGTTCATGTCCATGAAAAAAGTACTTTGGTGAATACTTATCAAGCAAATTTAAGAAACACTTAAAACCAGTATGACAAATATCCTCACCATCACCTACTCCAAAAGCAGGCGAATGAGATACTAATATGTCAAACCCTTTTTTTCTCCATAATTGAAATTTTAGTTTCAATATTCTGTTCTCCATTTCCTTCTCAGTATATTGAAACGGTCCATCATTATATCTTCTACTGCCACCAAGTCCCATAATTCTAATTCCTTTAAAAATTACTAATTTACCATCGATATTCTCACAACCGTCTGGAGGGTTGTTAACATACCTTTTATTATGATTTCCAGGCACATAATACAAAGGTACTGGAATCATACTTACTAAATAAGATAGAAATTCCGCTTTCACATCTCCACAAGATATTATCAAATCTATATCTTTAAATCTATCCACCTGAAAATAATCCCAAAGATATTGTGACTCTATATCAGCAACTAATAATATTTTCATTCTAACCCTACTTTCTATACGATCTGAATTTCCTAATTATACTTATTCAGAACCTCGCAAGCATCTTCTGTAACTACAACTATAATCTTAGCTTATAATATTATACCTCTAAGTTTGTATAAGATTATTAATTGAACCAATAAGATTAGTGGCATTCCTAAAGTAAATTTTAAGTGTTTAGTTTTATGATGAAACAAGTACATACCACTAATACTTCCTACACTTCCAAAGATTAATGCAATGAAGAACAAATGAGCCTCAGGTACTCTCCACTTTCTTTTTATTGCCCTCCTCTTATCATAAGCCATTATTACTATTCCAATTAAGTTTATTAAAATGAAATAAACAAATAAAAATTTAACCATTTTTACCTCCAAAGTAAAATTAGGCATCTGAAATTAAATATACTAGAATACTAACTAGTTATTTATTTGAAGATGCCTTAAGTGGTACTATAGATCACCACTTAATTTTGTTAATTGATCCAATCCGGAATTAAATTGTTCTAAAAGTTCATTTAATCCAGAGATATTTTTACTACTAGCAAGTTTAATTGCATTATCCGAAGTACCCACAATAGATTTTAGATATTCACAATAAGAATTATGAAAGGAATTAAGTTTCTCGGTATGCTCTAGGGGCTTAACCTCTGTTAAGTATCTATTGAGATTTTCATTTTCTTCCTTTAGAACATTTGCAGATTTGGCATCTAAACTTTTGTTTCCCATTGCATCTTTTATATTAGCAACTGAAGTCTTAATTTTCACGGAATAATCAGTTATATCCTTTCCATAGCTAATATTTGTTTTAAATCCATTAAATAAATCAATGGGTTTAACCTTATTAACAAAAACATTATAGGCCGAAATCACTAATATAATTATAATTAGGAAAACAAGAAGTTTAATTGCTTTTTTTATTATAAAAACAACCAATAAAATAATAAATAACGCAATGATACCAATACCTAAATAGCTTGTATTAATTGAATTCATACATAACCTCCTTTAAAATAAAAATTTAAATGATTTATTACAATACTTGCAATCATTTTACCACTTTAATTATTCTATAACTAGGACTTTATTTCCTCCTTTATAGTTAAAATATTTAATTTCTCAGAATGCAGATAGATGTATTGATATTAAAATTTGTGGAAACCTATTATTAGTACTACTAAAGTACACGCTTCTTAAAGGAGTTAATCTAATATGGATATTGCTCAAAATAATACAGGTGAAAAAGTTAATACTATATCAACTTCACTTCAGACCAATATTGATCATTTAAAGCAGTTATTCAAAGATGATGATACTATAATATTTAGAGATTTTGAAAATGCAGAAAATCAAAAAATAAAATGTTTTATAGTATACCTTGACGCCATGGTGAAAACAGATTCTATCAATGAATTTATTATTAAGCCTATTGTAGAAGGTAGAATAAGGGCAACAGCGTCAGATCTTTTAAATATTCTTATTAAAAGGGTCTTACTCAACTGTGATTTAGAAATTTTACCTGACAATGTTAGGCTAGCAGAATATTTGATTAATGGCTATACCCTGTTATTTATTGAAAATATTACTTCTGCAATTGCTATAAATACAAAAGGTTGGAAAGTTAGAGGTATAGAAGAACCTCCGTCAGAAACCATAGTAAGAGGACCAAGAGAAGGCTTTACTGAAGCCTTGAATGTGAACATATCCCTTCTAAGACGAAGATTAAAAACTCCAGATTTAACCTTTAAATTTAAAGAGCTCGGTTCTAAAACTAAGACGAAAATATGCATTTCTTATATTAATGGAATTGCGCAAGAGTCTATAATTGCAGAGCTAGAGAAAAGACTTAATATGATAAATATTGATGGAGTACTGGATTCAGGATATATAGAAGAATTAATAAAGGATGCTCCTCATTTACCCTTTAGAACTATAGGGACATCTGAACGGCCGGATGTAATTGCTGGAAAGCTACTAGAAGGCCGAATTGCAGTTCTATGTGATGGTTCTCCAGTAATTTTAACCCTTCCTTATATATTTATGGAAGCTTTTCAATCACCTGAGGATTACTATAATAATTATATGTTTTCATCCTTAAATAGATTACTAAGATGGTTTGGGTATTTATTAACTACTACTACACCTTCAATATATACTGCCTTAGTTACCTTTCATCAAGAGTTAATACCAACTCAACTACTTTTAAGTATTGCTGAGGCCAGACAAGGAGTTCCTTTCCCTACAATAGTAGAAGCATTAGGAATGTTAACAGTATTTGAAATACTTCGAGAAGCAGGACTTAGAATGCCAAAACCAATAGGTCAGGCTGTAAGTATAGTTGGAGCATTGGTTCTTGGTGATGCTGCCGTTAATGCAAGATTGGTAAGTGCGCCCATGGTAATAATAACCGCTCTTACTGGAATTTCAAGCTTCTTAATACCACAGAACATAAGCATTATTGTAGTCAGACTAACTCTTTTGCTACTCTCTGCTTTTATGGGTCTATATGGATATATGTATGGTATTATCGGTTTAACTATATCCCTTATGACAGTAAGAAGTTTTGGTATTCCCTATATGTTATATGTAGGTACAGGAACTATAAATTTCGACTCCATAAAAGATACAGCTATTAGGGCTCCCTTATGGTTTATGACAACTAGACCAAAATTTATTGGCAAGGATTCTCAAAGACAAAGTGGTGAACTTACAAAAGAAAAGAAGGTGCGCTAATGAGGGTTTTAAAAAAGCTAGTGGCTTTATTACTTATAATTGTTAATATATGTTCACTTTCTGGTTGTTGGAGCTACAGGGAGATAGATCAATTAGGTATAGCTGCAGGTATGGCAATTGATTTTGATGATGTCACATCTAAGTATATTGTTACTATTGAGATGCTCCATACAGAAGCCTCCAGTGAGATCAAAGGCCCAACTTCTAAATTCTATACTTCAAATGCCGATAGCATTTTTGATGCTGCAAGGTTATTAATAATAAAAACTGGTAAACGTATTTTCTGGAGCCATTCAGTTATTATTATAGTAAGTGAATATGTTGCCAGAACTGGTATGGTTCCAGTTCTTGATTGGGTTAATAGGGATTCAGAACCTAGGTCCGATATGAATTTAATTATAACAAAAAGCTGTAGTGCTAAACAAATGTTAATGACTAAATCTGAACCTACTGAAATATCTTCATTTCATTTAAATAATATTATGAAAAGTCAACCTCTTATATCCAAGATGGTCCCTGCTACTGTTTGGGAATTTGCTAATGGTATTTCTAATGAGTTGCTGGAGCCTACTGCTCCCGTTGCTGAGTTTGATAAAACCGAAAGAAAAACTGAACAAATAATTTACGGCACAGCAATTTTCAAAGGGGATAAAGCTGTTGGATTTATCAATGGTGATGAAAGTTTTTACTTATTAATGATTAAAGATAAGTTAAAAGAAGGGATAATAGTTATACCAAAAGCGGCAGGTACAAATACAACAACTTCCTTAGAAGTATTCCACAATAAAACAACTTTAACTCCTATATACACAAATGGAAATATAACAATGAAAATTCGGGTGAAAACTTTAGTAGCAATTGATGAAGTTTCTGGGAGTGATGATCTAGTGGTAGATGAAGTTAGCCGCAATAAATTAATAAAACAAACAGAGGAAATAGTTACTCAACAATTATTAAGCCTTATAAAAAAAATGGAACAGGACTATAATGCAGATGTTTTCGGATTTTTATCAACAATAAAAATAAAATCTCCAAGTATTTGGAGGAGACTAGCAAAGAGAAAGGATGAAGTTTTTCAAAACATCACGCCAGAAATTAATGTAGAAATTATTGTTAAAGGCAGTGGTACTAATTCAAAACCAATAAAAATCAGTAATAATATTCTAAATGGGAGGGTAAAAAATGTTCCTTTTAATAATTGCAATATATGCCTTAATAATATTTATAGAAGTCCCACCCTTATACAAAGATAATGATATTAAAAAAATTATATTATATTTATTTCTTATTGCAGTTCCCTTAACAATAGATGTGCTTTTAAGTTTTAATGTACAAATTCCAAGCCCTTCAAAGGGTATTAAGAAAATTGTTTTAATGATTATAGAGAGGTGATATAAAATGATAAATGAATCTATCTCAGACAAGCAAGGTATCTGCCTAATGGTGCTTTTTATATTTGGGAGCACTTTAATAGTAGGTATAGGCGGCGAAGCAAAACAAAATTCCTGGATATCTGTAATCTTAGGAGTAATCTTAGCCCTACCTGCTGTTATGGTATATGCTAGGTTGCTTTCTCTATATCCTCGTAAGGATTTATTTGATATTCTAATGGAATTATTTGGTAGTCTATTAGGAAGGATATTAAGTTTAGTTTATATATGGTTTGCTTTTCACCTTGGAACTTTAGTGTTAAGAAACTATTTAGAATTTACCAGTAATGTAGTTTTTCCTGATACACCTGCATGGTTATTACCTCTATTCTTAGTACCTTTAATAAGTTGGGTAACTAAGGGAGGTATAGAGGTGCTAGGGAGATGTGCCGAATTTTTAATTCTATTTATAATAGGCTTGATTATCTTAATTACAATCTCTCTTTCAATGCCAAGAATTGAAATTAAAAATATCCTCCCAATTATGTATGATGGATTTAGACCTGTTTTCATGTCAGCCTTTGCTGCTTTTTCTTTTCCCTTTGCAGAAACCATAATATTTACAATGTGTTTTTCGTCATTAAAAACCACTAGATCCCCCTACAAGGCATATATACTTGGACTTATTATTGGAGGTTTCTTTTTGTTAATTGCAACATTAAGAAATATATTGATTTTAGGTGCAGGCGCTATTGCTGAAAATTATTTCCCTTCAAATGTTGCAGTTAGTGTTATTCATCTAGGGGATCTTCTCCAAAGGCTTGAATTATCAGTTTCAGCGGTTTTAATTATTTGTGTTTTTATAAAACTCAGCGTTTGTATATTAGGAGTTTGTAATGGAGTTTCAAAAATTTTTAAGCTAAAAGATTTTAAATTTTTAGCTACTCCTATTTGTGCTATGCTTTTTACATTTTCACTGTTCATTTATAGTAGTACTATGGAAATGAATGAATTTGCCTTTAAAGTATGGCCCTATTATGCTTTCTTATTTCAAGCAATATTGCCAGCTCTGATTATAATTGTAGCAGAAATTAAAAACTGGAAAAGCAATAAAAACTTAAAGAATATTTCTACATAATTAACAGATCTCGATTAGTTTACATTTATTTTAGGTATACATAATTATTATTATGTATACTAATCTACTCGTTTACTTCCTTTCCTCCACACTTTATAGCACTCCTTCACAACCTTATTTATAAGCTTTTGTAAATAAGACATATGACAATTCTATCATTTAACATTTCTATCTTAGTTCATACCTTTATTATATTTGTAGCCCTAACATAAGAAAAAATGATTAATAAAGCCTGATTATGGTTAAAATAATTCTTTTAACTTTGGACTTTTCAGTTCTCATTATTTAAGTGCTATTTTTTCCTTGAAAAATAAAGTTGAATATTAGTTTACTTTTATTTTAGTTGACATAATAATTATTATGTATAATTATACTTCTTACTCTTTATGTATTCTTAGACCAAAACATTTATTAACCTTCCGCTGCCAATTGAAAGGCTCAAATACTTACACTCGCCTATAATATCTTAATTAAAAAGCTTATTTCAACTATTGTTTAATCAGCACACATTTGAGACAATATTCTCGTAAATAGATAGAGGATTCCGTCCGCCACCTTGAGGTTTTATCCTCGTCACTAAGACAGTTACCTCATCTTTACGAGATGTTACGTATTAGCTGGATGTTGGTTGTAATTTCAACTCTTCGTATATCTTTATTTACCTAGTTTATGGGTTTGGACTTATTTGAACTACGCCATATTAGTGACAGCATTTATGTGGAAAAGGGTATTTTTGTGCAACTGTTGGAAGTGTAACATAAGAAATGATAAAAGAATATAAAGCAAATCAAGGTAAAGACGAATAAGATACATTTAAAATTACAGAGTGAGTTAACTCGCAAACTTTAGAATACTTTCAGTATTAAACTTTAGTCGGCTTTATCCGAAACAGGACTTTCAGTCCTAAAAACAACCCACCTACTTTCAGTAGGTGGGCGTTGAGTATTTAAACAGCAAAGCATTTCATTAAATTTCACTTTAATAAAATGCTTGTACCTGAGAATTCTCTGGTCCTCAGAGGTGAACGAAGAGAACCTCTTGCTAATAATAATGTTAGGATTGCTTATAAAAACAGTTCCATTGTCCGTGTATCTTAGCATAGTGTTCTATTATATCTGAAAACGATATTGTTGATTTAATATAAATGCTTTTACCATTTTCAAAATAACATATATCATCATGTACAGAACTTGTAAGTAATGCATTGGTATTAATTTTAGACATTAAATTAAAAATCAATTCTAACATTTTACTATATATCTCTCTAAAATCGCCTTCTTTATTAATTCCAAATAAAACAGATTGATTATACTTAAAATTATTTTGTAAAAATAATGTTTCATATTCATTAAATGGTGGGCATTCATTTTTTACAAAAGTTATGTCAAAACCATATATATCATATGTTGAATTAAAATCAACAATGTCTTCCTCACTATTATAATTTAAATCCAAAGACATTCCTAAATTGCTAATCTCAGCTACTAACATTTTTTCATTCATACTAGTATCTTTTACTTTTAAAGAAAAATGAATTGACATTTTATAACTCCCTTCCTAAATTGTATTTATAATTGATACAAAATTATTATGGAAAAATAGAGATTGCTTTCCCTTCTTTAGTTATTACTATTACCTCTTCAAGATTTTTAACTGTATTTTTCACAAGTTCCCTAGCTAAATCATCTACACCTCCATCCCAATCCTGTAAATTAACAATCACTCTATTAGCTTGCTTTTTTATATTAACCTTCTCATTAATAGTTGATAAAATGTTTTTAATTGGTGTTTGTTCAGCAGGTGCAAAACAATCAAACAATTGTCCTTCTATTCGGTAATCAGGTTTTTTCGGTGCTACTTCAGGCGCAGCTGGGTTTTGTTCAATGCTGTATCCCTGTTTTGCAAGAATATCAGCTGAATCATTTTCTCTTTCTAAAGAACGTCTTTCAGCATCATCAATCTTTTTACCAATTTTAGTTTTCTTCCCCTCTGGAACTGCATTAGTGTCAGGTAGTCTACTAGGTTTAACTTTATTCGCAACATCACTTACTCCTGTTGCAGTTTCACCCACCCCCTCTTCTACCTTCAAAACATCCTTTTCCGCCTTACTTATATCAACAACCTCGTCTATTTTTGTAGTAACCTTCTCAACCTTAGAAACATCCTTAACTTTATCAAGTCCTTTAGATATAAATATTGTTTGTAATATTTCAGTTATTGCATATCCACAACAGTAAGCAATTCCCTCTTCTTCTGCTGCATCCGATACTCCTTGCGCTATTCCTTCTTCTATTAGAGTCGGATCTTTCAATACTGTTACTATTGTTTTATCGTATTCGTCTGCTTTATCAATACAGTACTTTAAGCAATCAGGTGCATCACCTGTCACTAGTTCCACTTTTATTCCTATCTCCGCACCTTTATATATTATAGCACCTTTTATTAATCCACCAATTCCAGTTACTAAACCAACTAGTGATGCAAGTACCCCCTTTTCTATCTTTTCACTTATTGTATCATAACCCTTCACTAATTCTACAAAACGCTCCCAGGTGTTAGTGTACTTACTATGTAATTTGCTTGCCCTTGTTTTGTATTCATCATCTTTATCTTCATATGGGATTATTTTATGATCATATATATATTGCAAATCATTTTTATTTTCACTCAACTTATTCCCGCATGTTTTTATGTCATCCCATATCTCTTCCATCTTTCTTCTGTTTTTTTCTTCATTTGAGCTATCTTCATCGCTTATAAAAGGGTTAGGTAGACCTCCATAAGTTCCAACATTCATTTTTATAAGTCCTACTGCAGTACAAGCCCCAAAGATAGATTCCATATTCCACCAT
>JACMJL010000170.1 GCA_014380625.1 Clostridiaceae bacterium | reverse complement strand
TCCCTTATGTGTTAACCATGTTGGCCTTAGCTGGTTTTGTTGGAAAAACTTCACCACCAGCTGCTGATGGAGTGCCATACGAAAAGGGTAAGAGATAAGATAAAGAATGTACGAAAGGGGCTACGGCATGGGCATTACAATTACAGATATCGCAAAAAAAGCTGGGGTATCCTTAGCTACGGTTTCAAGGGTGTTAAATAACTCTGGATATGTAAAGACTGAAACAAAGGCAAAGGTTTTAAGTGCTATTAAGGAAACAAACTATACTCCCAGCGCAATAGCTAGAAGTTTATCTAAAAGTGAAACAAATACAATTGGTGTGGTTGTGCCAGATATAACTAATTCTTATTTTGGGGAAATCATAAAAGGAATTAGTGAGGTTGCAGAGACTCTTAATTTGAATATTATATTATTTAATACGGATGATAATCTAGAAAAAGAATTAAAAGCTTTAGATATATTAAAAGAACAAAGAATTCAGGGAGTAATAATGACCCCAAACTTTGGAGGGGATGAGCTTAATAGTAATTATGTGAACAAGCTTGAAAGTTTGGGGATTCCGCTTGTATTAGTGGCAGCAGATGTAAAGTATGCAAACCTGAACGGTGTTTTTGTGGATAATATAAAAGGAGCCTTTGATGCCACTAATATTCTAATTAAAGAGGGGCATACTAAAATCGGAATTGTTAAGGGTCAGAAGGGTTCACAGCCTATATTAGATATGTTCATGGGGTATAAAAAGGCACTAAGTTTTAATAATATAGAACTAAGAGAAGATTTTATTTACTCTGGAGATTTTAAATTGGATAAGGCTTATGATATTACTAAAAAACTTCTAAAACAGCAAGATAGACCTACTGCATTATTAGTAAGTAGCAATATGATGACCTTAGGATGTGTAAAAGCTGTTCTTGAAGAGAAGTTAACTATACCAAGAGATCTAGCTATAATAGGTTTTAATAAAAACGATATTTTTGACTTAATAGGTATAGGCATTTCTTATGTAGATGATTCAGCTCTTGAATTGGGGAGAAACTCTATGGAAATGCTAAGTGATTTAATTAAAAGTGAAAATACAAAGGTGGTTAAGAGGACAACAATAGAACCTACAATAGTTTTAAAGGGCTCTGAAAAAAATAATAAGTAGATTTTGAAGGGATGTTTTAAGTATGAAATTAGAAAAATATATGGACCACACTATTTTAAAACCGGAAGCTACAATAGATGGGGTAAAGAAGATCTGTAAGGAAGCTATTGAATATGGCTTTGCATCAGTTTGTATAAACCCGTATTATACATCTCTTGTAAGCAAGGAACTAAAGGGAACTGATATTAAAACTTGTGTAGTAATAGGCTTTCCTTTAGGAGCAAACACAAAAGAAGTTAAAGCTTTTGAAACTAATCAAGTTATAGAACTTGGTGCTCAGGAAGTAGATATGGTAATAAATGTAGGTGCCTTAAAAGATAAAGATTATGAGGTTGTTAGAGAAGATATTGAGGCGGTAGTTAAGGCAGCTGCGAAAAGGGCTTTAGTTAAAGTGATTTTGGAAACTTGTCTTTTAACAGACGAGGAAAAAATAAAAGCCTGCGAAATTTCAAAAGCAGCAGGAGTAGATTTTGTAAAGACTTCAACAGGTTTTTCAACCTCAGGAGCAACCAGCCAGGATGTAGCATTGATGAGAAAAACAGTAGGACAAGAAATTGGAGTGAAAGCTTCAGGTGGAATAAGAGATTATGAGAAGGCTGTAGAAATGGTTAAGGCAGGTGCGAACAGACTTGGGGTTAGTGCAAGTGTAGCAATAGTTAACTCTAGTGCGGCTGCATCAAATGAAGGATATTAAAGGGAGATTTTATTATGAGAATGTATGATTTAATTATAAATAAGAGAAATGGTGAAGAGCTTACCACAGAAGAAATAAACTATTTTATAGATAATTATACTAAAGAAAAGATTCCTGATTATCAAGTTTCCGCGCTTTTAATGGCTATTTTCTTTCAAAAGATGAGTATGAGGGAAACTACAGATTTAACTATGGCAATGGTTCATTCTGGTGATATGCTAGATTTGTCCGGAATTCAGGGTATTAAGGTAGATAAACATAGTACCGGTGGAGTTGGAGATACTACATCTTTAGTACTTACTCCTATGGTAGCAGCTTTAGGAATTCCAGTTGCAAAGATGTCAGGGCGAGGACTTGGACATACTGGTGGAACTATTGATAAATTGGAATCCTTTGAGGGCTTTTCAGTTGAAATGACGGAAGAACAATTTATTAATAATGTTAATATTAAAAAAATAGCTATAATGGGGCAGACTAG
>JACMJL010000169.1 GCA_014380625.1 Clostridiaceae bacterium | reverse complement strand
GTTTCTATACGTCCTCTTATGACAATAGAATAATTCCCGTCAATTTTCAATGTATCATTATTTAGTTCATAGATGAGAAGTTCTTCGAAAGGAATATCACTTTCTAAAACCACAATGCCGGTTCCGGATAATTTAGGTTGTCGAAAACCATCTCCACTTAACAATCCAGTGGCTATATTTTTATTTGTATGTACAGAAAGTGCAACAGTATCCTCACAACAATAAAACATTCCATCATCTAAGATGAGTTCTTCATCAGATAATTCTAAAATATAAAAATGCTTATAGGACGGATCTAAGTATATCTCACCGTATTTGCCAAAATATCTTGAAGTAAAAGAGGCCTCTCCGGTTCCTACACTCTTAAAGAAACCTTTTGATGAGGAAGTCGCATTTGCTTGAACCTCAATTTGAATTGGACCCTTAACGAATTGGAGTGCTCCAGGTTGCACAAGAACTCCACCGTCATTAATATTAATTCGAACTTGTCTTAGTTTCTCTCCACTGAATTGTGGAAATGCAAGTGCTAATCCATTTGTACCACAATAACTACCCTGCCTGGGTTTTATATATTCTATTACTTCCAGAACTGTACCATTTTTGCTTGTAGAACTATCAATTACTTTTATTGCATTCGAAAAGTCTGGATTAAACATAACTAATTCCCCCTAATAATTTGTTGTAAATTCAAAAGATTTTCGTAATATGTTGCCAATATAGACTCCTTTGATAATTGTTTTATTGTAAATTCTTTTATTTCCCACTTTATCTCAGATGAATTAATATCTTTATCAAAAACATCACCTTTATTATAATTATATACGTTTCCAGAAACACAAAATTCCATAAAATCATCTGACATTAATTCACTTATTTTTTCTGCTGATTTCCTTGTTTCTGCCTTTAACAACTCATTTTCTAGTTCAAATATTTGTTTTTCAATTAATTCCAATTTTATTATTCACCACTTTATATAGATATTTATTAGATAAGTCTCAATATTGTACTCTCTATGCTTTCTACAATACCAAATCTACCTTTAAATATATTAAGGTTATAATGCTCGTATAAATCCTTAGCTAATATATTTCCATTATTAAAGGTTGTATTTGTTTTCTCCGGAATAATTAATTTATATCCATACTCAAAAGCAACTTTACAGGTAGTATCTATACAATAATCTGTTTGCATACCTGTAATTATTAACTGATTTATATATTTATTATCTAAATACTCTTTTAAACCTGTCTCTTTAAAGGCAGAATTATAATTTTTACAGATTACTTTCTCATTTACATTTGGGCTTACCTCTCTATAAATCTTCCAGCCATCTGAATTTGGTTCTAATTCTTCACCGACCTTATCATTATGTTGAATATAAATTATCTCTACATTATTTTCTCTACACATTTTAATTAATCTTTTTATATTACTAATTATCTCTGCTACTGCAAAAGGCTCTGCTAATACTAAAGCATTTTGAAAATCTACAACTAAAAGTGCTGTACCTCTCATATCTTCATCTCCTCTATTTTTCCAAATACTCTTAATCAATACTTCCCATTTCTCGCAATTCAACTGTTCCGATGATTTCATCTGTTTCAGGTAGTAATATTTTATAAGTAAATATATTAATAATTATCATTGGATTAATATTTCAACCTCTTTTGTTAGCAAGTTTATTATTCTTGTTCTCTTGTCAGCTTTTGAAAGATAAATAATTTCACCATTAGCATCAATACAATAAGATATTGAAATTGACACTCCACAATTTTGGTAAGAACCATCTGAATGGCTTGTCCCTATAATAGGAGTTTTATAGGTTATCGCAATATTTTTTGCTGCATTTATCCATTCATCAAATTGTTCGTCACTGAACATTCCAACACCTATTGGATGTGCTATAAAATCAAATTTTCCCCCAGTGTTTTTTAATCCATCAAGACCTTTTAATATTTCTCTACAAAGTAGATAGCCAATTCTTACTCCATCATTATCAACAACTGATGGGTCATATAATTCTTGATCTTTTGGTGTTTTTGCTCTATCTAATATTTTTTTTACCTAAACTATTTATAATTAATGCCCTATCCTTATTGTTGCTTCTATATCCTGTAATAATAGTTTTACCATATTTTCTAGCAATTTCACCTGCAGCTATTAAAGTCTCTTCATCTGCTAAATATCCTTCTGGAAATATAATCACATCAACACTAAGATTATTTTTTATTTCCTTTTCAAGTTGTTCAATAACTTTTTCATGAATAGGTTGTCCTACTAAAATCTTCATAATTGCAACACCCCTTATATATGTTTCATCTACATTTCCAATTACTAATCATATTCTTTAAGTAGGGGGCCATAGTGTATAGCAACACTAGGCCACGAACAAATACTAAATCACTAAATGACCCTTTTTCTCAGCCACAGTAACAGTGGCTTCTATTCCTGAATTAAACTGTAAAAAGTCACTTTCAATACCATCACTAAAAATTACTCCATTTTCTGGCATTGAAGAAAGAATTTTAAGAGGTACAGTTTTTAATATTTTCCCAAAAACAAGGTTTGCTTCAGAGTTTCTGCTAGGGAAGGGCTCCCTTACGGAATAATACAAATGCTCTACGCTCCAATCTACTTTTGGTTCCATATTACTTATCATTCCATTTTTAGACACACTATTTACTATATTGTAAGCACCTGAAAGAACACTTCTTAACCACCCAGTTGATCCGAGCCCCGTAGAAATTATTATACCACTTGAGGATTGCTGTTCTTTAGTTTTGCCCTGCTGAAGCTGATATCTTGCAGATATATGAGTTTTTTGTCCGATAAATAAATCATTTACTCCGTAGATAACCTGTCCGTCATTTAAGGTGGCCTTAGCCATAGTTACCTCTTTCACTTTTCTTTTTTTATTAAATACATCTAATATTATAAGCTTTAAATCTGATACTTGAAAAGGTAATAGCACTCCCTCCCATCTTTTGGGATCAGGATTTACACCAATCAATAACTGATTTGTAAGGTACTTCAGTGTATTTGCAACAAGGCCATCTTATCCTATAACCACTACTACATCCTCATTGCCAAATATAAAATTTGATACATATTCTCTATCCACAATCTGTACCCTTCCAACATAATCAAGGGTTTCAAATGCTTGATTTACTACTTTTTTATAATTTTCATCTTCATTAATATAATCTGAAAAATCTGCTCCAAGATGCTCAATATAAAATTTTGCTTGAGAAACAGTGTTATATCGTACAATAAGTTCTTCTAACCTTGTCTTTCTTTTTATGATTATGATTTTATTTTCAGATAGTCTATTCATAATTATCTTGGCCTTTTATTATCTCTTGAAGTAGATCCGGTGTAATATTTAACTGACCAATTTTATTTGCATTAACTGCTAATTCTTGAAAAGCAATGGCAATCAATTTATCAGGCTTCATTCCCATACTTGATAAAGCTTTAATTACAGTAGGATTTATTCCATCTAAAACCTTCATTACTGTAGAAAGCTCATAAGCCTTTGCATCAGCCTCCGCTTTTTCATTCTCTACGGTTTTATCTATTAGTTCCTTTCTTTTCCCTTCAAGAGAAATCTCAAAGTTCATATTTTCATCCTTCAATTCATTTTCCTTTTGCTTTACAACCTTTTGGGTTTCAAGTTGAGTTTCTTTAATTTGCCTCTTCTTATTTTCTACAGCTATTTCAGTGTTTAATTCATTTTCCTTTACTCTTCTTTCCTGTTCTATGGACGCATTCCGTCTTTCATATACTGCTTCATCTGCCATTTTCAAAATTTGTTCTCTTGCTTGTGCTTCTAAGGCTCTTGAGGTTTCTTTATTAGGCAATATATTAAGTATAGAAAGTCCAAATATTTCAATACCTAATAATTTTACTTCTTCACTTTCCTTAATTTCACTGATCATAGCTTGTGCAATATTCTCAGTAGATTTTATAGCATCTCGAAGCTGTAAGCTTTCAAGGTGTTTTTTAGTTGAAACTTTAACAATATTTATTACTCTCTGAGTGAGTTTCTTTGGATCATCAGAAGCATAACCTTTCCCATTGTTATTTAAAGTATAATTTAATAGGTTACACACCTTACTCTGATCGATAATTCTATAGGTAACTTGGCCTTGTATTGTTACTGTTTGATAATCCAAGGTTAGCCCCTCAAATATAAATGGCTCATCAATACTGCCCAGCGGCACTACTACTATAGAAGTTGTAGGAACGTAATAGTAAAAAGCTATACCTGAACCTGCTTTAACAACTTTACCATTTTTGTACTTTAAAACAAATTCACTTGGTTGAAACTTAATAAATCTAAATCCTAACATAAAAACCCCCCCATTATTAAAAATGAAATTTTGACTTTATGTTAATAATACTCGTTATGTAAAATAATATCAATCATGTATTTGACTTGTAATGTATAGTCCGCATTTTTTAAATTGTAAAAGCAGTAGGGCTATAATCTAATCCCCTACTGCTTTTTTTTAAATATTATCCTCAAGTATTACACGCCTACTAAATCTTCATGTTTTATTGCTTGTGGTGGCTGTTCCAGCCATTTATTTTCAATCATAATATCTGTACCTTGCTTAGTAAACTTCATAGCCTCAGCCATGATTCTCATATAATTAGTTTGAAGATCACTTCTTAAGGTCTCTGATAGAGCCAAGCCATCATTTGCTACGGAAATACCTCCTAGAGCAGTTATATGAAACATCATTAATTTTTCTGAAAAAGGTGCAGTAGTAGAATCAGTTACAAAAGTATAAGGAGTAGCTGGAGCCGGAATATTTTCACTC
>JACMJL010000168.1 GCA_014380625.1 Clostridiaceae bacterium | reverse complement strand
AATTGGAGGACAAGCTTTTTGTGGAGTATTACCTAGTAGGTACACTACTGAGCACATCGCTAGCCATTTTAGGAGGTGTTTTGCTTGGGCATCTTAAATAAAATAGCAATACAAAAGGGAATGTCTCAAAATAGTTTTATTTTGAGACATTCCCTTTTTATTTTAATCACCAACTTAAAACATAAATCATAACATACTACCAAGTACTTAATTTAGATTTAAACATAAACGTGATGCATGTTTAGTTTATAACCTAAACTATCAAGGTGTTTATATTATAAACTGAACTTATTCATTATGTTCTATATAAAATAGGTATTACTAATATATTCTAGGGGTGATATTCTTGGAGTATCTAACGATGATTTGTGATTTGAAAAAGTCTAGAAGTCTCCCTAATAGAGAGCAGGTTCAGTATCAGCTGATTGATATGCTTAAAGAGACAAACTTGATATTTGCTTCATCAATAGTTGTTCCATTTATTATTACTCTAGGTGATGAGTGGGAAGGTTTACTGAAACACGATTGTAACTACATGGAAATTCTAGATTTTTTTCATAAAAAATTAGGCGTAATAGACTTCTATTGCGGTATTGGTATAGGACCTGTTTCAATTACAAACTTTCAACTGACAGTAAATCAACTAGTGGGTCCATCTTTTTACTTAGCAAGGGATGCAATCTTTGAAACAAAAAAACTCAACAAGTCTCTTATACTAAAGCGGGAGTCTTAGACAATCTTACCGCTTTAGTTTAAGGAAGCTTCTTACATTTGCCTAAATTAGAGACTACTGAACTAAGTAGGGAAGTTACCATCTCATGATTTCGTTGAATTGTAAAATATTCCGCACTATTTAACTTTTGACTTATCCCACCAATAGTTTCATTAAAGCCATCTTTGCTTTCTTCCACAATTCTTCGATAAGATTTATAATTTAGATAATCAATATAAATCTTTTTTTGTTTATTTGTAAGTTTATTTTTTAAAATCTCATTGTTTTCTATTAATATGTTTATCATATCATCCATAGAAACTGAATCCTCTGAATCTATTGCAACCTCACTAAGTAAAAGCGAATTACCATTAGTGTTATTATGAGCCTTCACCTGATTTGTAATTGACTTGAAAAAAACCTTATTAACTTTACTATAAATAAACTTTGTTCTTTTTTTAGAGGATTCTTTTGCAATATTTATTGCGTCTCTAGCCATGATGAAACATGAACCATCCATTGTTCTGGTCTCTTCATGAATATCCGTTTCTAATTTTCCAATTCCAATTCCAGCATAAAAGTTTGCATCATCTTCCCATAGCAATCTCTGAAAATCATGAACAATACTATAGCACTCCTCAGGTCTACTTGTAATGAGTTGCCATTCGTCTCCTATAGTGAAATTTATTCGTGAAATTAGACTATCACCATATTTTATGTATATTATATCAAAATATTTTTTAAGTTTTTCTTGAAGAACTCCACGATTTTTTATATTTCTAGAACCCACAAGGTCCATGGTTACTACTCCATATAACTCCAATTTAAAACTCTCCCTTCTACCTAAAAATAACAATATTGAATACATTATACCAGTAGTAAACCATAGAGACGAGGTTGTTGTCAACAACCTCGTCTCCTACAAAGATCTAATTTCTGACAAGTGAGCGATTACAAATTCCATACCTGCCATTACAATTGCGAAAAAAGATAAAATAATCATCAGAACTATTGCACCGGCATCATATTTCATTTGTTCTTCCTTGTTTATTATATATGCTACAATTATTTCAATACCTAAGAGCACTAAAATAATTGGCCAAATAGATAATATTATAGAGAAATTAATAACTGGAATTATCAACCTAAGTAAAAATATTACTCCAAACATAATTAATACAATCCCTGCAGTAAAGGTGCCTACCCTACGACCTCTAAGCATTCATATCACTCTCTTTCTTTTTACCTTGAATAAGCTTTACACCTGCAATAACTATAGCAACTCCTACAATTATCTGTGGAGCGATTCTTGTTAAATTGTTAATAACCTCATATGCCCTATCTGGAATATATCTAGCTAAAAGATGTAAGGTATTATTCCAAATTAGATACCCACCAAGAAATAAAAGAAGTACACCGGCAAGTACTCTTCTCTTTTTAAATATATTTTCATCTAATTTTACAAACTTATCAAGAGAAAACAGGTAATTGTCCTCTAAAATCAAAAATTCTTCTTCCGTTGAATAACGTTTGTTCATGCAGTCAAAAAAGGAGTAAAACCAAATTAGTGGTAAAATAACTAGTAATGGGCCTATATCAAGCCAGGAAGAAAGAAATATCCCAACCAAGAAAGCTGACATAAAGGATAATCCCATTTTCATAAAGCCCATATACATATGTCCTGCACCAGGTAAAAGTGAAAAAACAAAGGTTAAAAATTTACTTTTTTTCTTTTTCATTATTAAAGACCTCCAGGTTAATTATTTTTTCAGAGAAATTATTTATATCTGTATTAATTGAGTTTACAATACTTAAATTAGGTGCTTTTATACTTCCTACCTTTGTGTTTGCTGCTAGATTTAATGTATTAGAGAAAACGAACACCAACGCTATACTTGCTGCAATTGTAACTCTGAGGGAATAGAACATAAATTCAATATCTTTTTTCTTTTTCAATTTACATTGTATTTCCTCCTCAAAACCTAAAGGAGCTTTTGCAAGTTCATCATCCTTAAAACTGTTAGCAAAAGCACTTGAACAGCTTTCACAACTGCAAATATGCTCTGATACTATAGCCAATTCATTACCTTCTAATAAACCACACTTAAGTGCTCTCAATGTAACTTCAGTTAAATGTCCTTTTTCATCAAATAATGTATTACTCACATTCACTCCTCCTTCCACAAAGTTTTCAGTAGTTTTTTTGCTCTGTAAAGCTGCGTTTGTAAGGTTTTCAAACTTTGGCCTGTCTCCTCCGCCATATTAGAAAGTTTAACGTCTTCACAAAAATAGTTAACCGCTACAGTCTTGTAGGGCTCTTTTAACTGACTACACAAATTATGTATTTTCTCAAAGCTACACTTTTCTACCAAAGTTTGCTCCGGGGAATGACTCTCATCTTTTAAACATTCATAATCCTGTTCAGATAAGCTACCCACTGTCCTTCTAGGGCTTTTCATGTAATCCTTACATTTATTCGTAGCAATTGTAGTGAGCCAGGCTTTAAAGTTCACTCCATCAAATTTTCCATAGTTGGTATACGCGGACAAAAAAGTTTGTTGTGCTAAATCCTCGGCATCAAAATAATTTTTTGTAAAGGAAAGGCAAATGGTAATGATTAACCGTTCATATTGTTTTATATAGCTTGCAAATTGTTCCTTTTGAATAACCATCCCCCCCTTTTTTGTCCTTACACTTAATATAACGATTGAGAATGAAAAAACACTTCAAGGGGACGGGGTTATCGTCAACCTTCATTAATGTTTAATTATTTTACTATTGGCAATGATTTAATTATACAACAATATTAAATTGGAGTTGATCTTTAATGTCAAGAAAAGCAAGGCAAAAAAGTGAAAGTGGAATTTATCACATTATACTAAGAGGAATAAATCGACAAACCATATTTGAAGATGAGGAAGATCATATAAGATTTTTGCAATCCCTTCAGAGATATAGAGATAAATGTGGCTTCGAAATATATGCATATTGTTTAATGGGCAATCATGTTCATTTACTGATTAAGGTCTGCATAGAACCCTTAGAGCAAATTATGAGAAGAATATGTGGTAGCTACGTTTATTGGTACAATCTGAAATACTCAAGGATAGGAAATCTATTCCAAGATAGATTTAAAAGTGAACCTGTAGAAAATAACAACTACTTTTTAACTGTTCTGAGATATATTCATCAAAATCCAATAAAGGCAGGCTTAGCAGGTGATATTAGAAATTATATGTGGAGTAGCTATATAGAGTATTTAGGAGTAGCAAAACTAATTACTGTAGGTTATGCCTTTAAATTACTAAATACATATGGAGAAAAGAATTTAATTAACTTTGTAAAATATAACAATGAAATAAACACTAATCTTTGTTTAGATATAAATGAAAGGAAAAAAATATCAGATGAGGATGCCAGAAATGTTATTAAGAGAATATCAAATGTAATAAATGCAGTGGATTTACAAACCTTTGATATTCCTACTAGGAATAAATATCTAAAGGAATTAAAAGAACAATATAGTATGTCAATAAGGCAAATTGAAAGATTAACGGGTATAAATAGAGGGGTTGTTAACAACGCATAGTTGTCAACAACCCCGTCCCTATGGCATATCTTCGCCGCGGGAAGTTATAAATAAATCATACCATTCATTTCTAGTAAGTACTAATTGGGATGCTCCTTTTGTAGCTCTTATTCTATCAGGATTTTTAGTACCTATTACTGGACTTATAGATGCAGGGTGACGCATAAGCCAAGCAAGTACTATAACTTCTCCTGTAACACCTTTTTCCTCAGCCATCCGATTTACCATTTCCTTTGTCTTAAGTACCCTTAATGGTACATCCTTATCTAGTTCCTTGCCAGTATAAATGCCTCTTGCTAAGGGGCTCCAAGCTTGTATACTAATTCCTTTCCTATTACAATACTCAAGAGTTCCTATTGGAAAATCTATGCTGTTATAACCAGGCTGATTAAACAGTACTCCTCCATTTACAAAGTCTAATTTATAAAGACTCATCTCTAATTGATTTGCAACTATGGGTCTTTCAATATAATGTGCAATGTGTTTTATCTGATGTTGGCTCATATTAGAAACTCCAATGTTTTTTATCATTCCGTTTTTAAACAAATAATCAATAGTAGCCTTTAATTCCTTTACCTCCATAAGAGGATCAGGTCTATGTAATAATAAGCAATCCAGATAGTCTGTTTTTAGTCTTTCAAGACTTCCAGTCACTTCTTTTATTATATGATCGTAAGAAAAATCAAATTGCCCTTTTCGCTCTTCAGTGCCTAAAATAATTCCAACTTTAGATTGAATATAAATTTTGTCTCTAATACTTTTATTAGACTTCAAGTATTCTCCAAATACCTCTTCTGATTTATTGAATTGATATATATTGGCATGGTCAAAAAAATTGATGCCAATCTCAAGAGCAGCTTCAATGGCTTCTTGTGCCTCTATAATATCCTTTTTTTCAATAGGATTTTTATTCCATCCCCCGCCAAGGCCCATAGTACCATAAATTAGTTCACTAGGTCTAAGCTTTATATTTTTATTTTTCAAAGTAATACCTCCTTAAAATCTATTTATGTTAATTATGGCATCTTCAAGTTAATAACTTCTAACACCTTTATATAATATTATACACTATTATATTAACCTTTAATTCTATTTATAGCTACCCTTCTAGCAATTTTTCATGTATAATGTAATTAATACTATTAATTACTTAATACTCATTATCTTGTTATGATTTTATTTAATTGTGGATAGAATACTAACAAAAGTAAAGGGGGCTCTATCATGAAAAATAAATTAACATCTTTTTTTACAAAACTTACAGTTAAACTTTGGCAGAGTCTAAAACGATTTCCTTTGCCAGTTTTAATGGCTGCTAGCACCGTTATCCTAATCATTGTTTTAAACCATTTACCCCAGAACACCTTGGAATCCACCAGAGACCTAGTTGCAAGAATTGCTCTTGTTTTTGCCTTAGGTTTCCCCTTATTTCTTTCAATAAATGTATTTCTTGAAGGGCGCTCCCAGATTAAAACCAGCACAAAAAATTTAATTCTTTTTTCTGGCTCAGTTATCTTAGCGCTATATTTTGTATTTCTATTTTCTAAGCTAGATTCTACTTCGGGAATAAGATATTCAATTTATACTGGAGTTTTATACCTTATGTTTTTATACATCCCAAAGACTTTCAAAAAAGAAAGTTATGAGCTTTATGTGGTTAAACTTTTCACCAGTTTTGTAACTGTACTTTTGTATTCAATAATTCTTTTTATAGGGGTTGCAGCTATCATTGGTTCAACAGTTCTACTTTTCAAATTAAGTATTTCTGGTGAAATCTATATTGATATTGCTACAATAATTTTTGGTTTAATAGCACCAGTGTTATTTCTAAGTGAAATACCAGCTTATGAAACAATATTATATTTGGAAAGTTATCCTAAAGTGTTAAAGATTTTATTTTTATATATCATACTTCCTATATTGTCTATATTCCTAGTGATTTTTTATTTATATTTTGCCACCATATTATTTAAACCTTGGCCAAGTAATATAATTTTTAGAATTGCCTTTTACTTTCTAATAACCTCAATAGTTGCGTTATTTTTCACTTATCCTCTCACTGTTACGAATAAGTGGGGCAAAGTTTTTACATCAATTTACCCCAAGCTATTGCTTCCACTTGTTGTTTTAATGTTCATGTCCTTATGGATTAGACTTAGTAATTATGGAGTTACAAACTCTAGATATTTTCTTGTTATTGCTGCAATTTGGATTGCTTTCTCCTTAATATATTTAAGCTTAAATATTAATCCAAAGAACATAATACTACTAATTTCCCTTTCAATTCTACTGTTTTTATCAGCAACTGGCCCTTGGAACTTCTCTCAAGTAACAAAAATGAGCCAAAGCGAAATATTCAAGAATATTATTGTTAAGTATGACATGCTGTTACAAGGTAAGGTCCAAAAAAGTTCAAAAGAAATTAATTTAGAGGATAAGGTTACTCTTACCTCCATTCTTAATTATTATGAAAATCATTATGATCTTAAAGGTTTAAACTATCTTCCAGTGGATTTTAGTATGGATAAAATGAAAGATGTATTTGGCTTTGAACCCGAATACTACCAAGGATATAATAATACCGGCGCAAATCATCAGTACTATAATTCAGGAAATCAAAACAATATTTTAAATATAAAAGATTATGACTATATAATTACTATCTTTAATAGCAGTGAGGAAGAAACCTTGATCACTAAAGACGCTATGGAAATAATTCTTAAGAAATCTGACCTAATTATAAAGAATAATGGGAAAACTCTTTATAATAAAAATCTTTCAGAACTTGCGGGAAAAATATATTCTAATAAAAATGATAAAAATATGCTAACCACTGAAGAGCTTACAATAAAAGATGGAAATGAAAACTTAGATGTGGTTTATGTA
The DNA here is from genome assembly GCA_014380625.1 of Clostridiaceae bacterium. GTDB lineage: Bacteria > Bacillota > Clostridia > Clostridiales > Clostridiaceae > JACMJL01. The sequence goes on along the minus strand of JACMJL010000168.1, from coordinate 13,703 downwards.
TTTGACAATCTAGACTTAAGCAAAGATTTAAATTCAAATATAATTCAAATTTATAGTATGAATTTAAAGTTGCTTGTAAAGTTTCATTAAATTCAAAAAGGACTATGTCAAAACAATTAGCATTATTTTGACATAGTCCTTTTTATCTTCTATACAAGTCCAAAAACCCTTGCTACTGTAGCAGTAATAAAGCAAAGTATAAAGGCAATTCCCGTTGGGATGGCAGCGGAAAGAACAGTCCATTTAATACTACCCGTTTCTTTCTTTATTGTTAAAAGCGTTGTCGCACAGGGCCAATGGAACAAACTAAAGAGCATTACATTTAAACAAGTAAGGTAATTCCATCCATGAGTAACTAGTATTTGTTTTAAAGATTCTAAACTTGCAAAATCTGTCATCTTACCAGTAGCTAAATAAGACATTAATAATATAGGCAGCACTATCTCATTGGCTGGTAGTCCCAGAATAAAAGCCATTAAAATAAACCCATCTAAGCCAATTAAATTAGCTACAGGCTGAAGAAAATTAGCTATATGACTAAGAATACTTATATCACCAATATTGATATTTGCTAAAATCCAAGTTACAGCACCTGCTGGTGCGGCAACCGCAACAGATCTGCCAAGTACAAATATAGTTCTGTCAATTATTGAGGTGTATAATACTCTTGTTATCTGTGGTTTCCTATAAGGAGGTAACTCCAGGGTAAAACTAGAAGGCACTCCTTTTAGTAGTGTTTTAGAAAGTGTAAATGAAACTAATAATGTAATTACAACTCCAATTGTTACCAAGGACGTAATTATTAATGCAGGAACTATACTAGCAAACCTATTTTTTGAACCTACTATTAAAAAGGCTGATGAAATGGCAAGTAAGGTAGGAAATCTTCCATTACAAGGCATAAAATTGTTAGTTAAAATAGCAATTAGTCTCTCTCGCGGAGACTCGATTATTCTACACCCGACGATACCCGCCGCATTACATCCAAGTCCCATACACATAGTAAGACACTGTTTACCATGCGCGCAGGCTCTCTTAAACATATGATCAAGATTAAAGGCAACTCTTGGAAGATACCCTAAATCCTCCAATAATGTGAACAAAGGAAAAAATATTGCCATGGGAGGAAGCATCACAGAAATCACCCAAGCTAAGGTTCTATAAACTCCCTGTATTAATATTCCTTGAAGCCAATAAGGCGCATTCATTTGAGTAGACCAAGCGGTAAGCCTATCCTCTATATTAAAAAGTACATCAGCAATAAGCTTTGAGGGTATGTTTGCACCCGTTATAGTAATCCAGAAGATCACAGCTAACATTAAGAGCATAATTGGAATTCCAAAAATACGGGAGGTAATTATATTGTCTATCTTCCTATCTCTATCATCTTTCTTTTTATCCTGAGTTACATATTTATCTCTTATGTACTCAGCCTTTTTATACATTTCACAGGTAATGTCTTCTCTGATTTCGTTTTTATCATGGTCTAATCTTACTTCCTCAGCTTTCTGTAAAATTTTCTCAATATCTTTTGATTCCATATTCATGAGTATTGTGTTTAAAATACTCTCATCCCCATCAATGAACCTCAAGGATAACCATTTAGAATTTACTCCCTTTACCTTTTCTTCTACTAAAGGTAAGATCTCCATAAGCATGCTTTCTATATAAGGCTGATACACTACTTTATTGGGTCTGGGTTTTATGTCACCAATGGAGACCCTGTATATTTTTTCTTTTAAATCTTCTAATCCTATTCCACTTCTTGCAGAACAAAGCACCACAGGTATACCTAGTTCCTTTTCAATTCCTTCACCATGAATAACTATGTTTTTCTTTATTGCTTCATCTATTAAGTTTATACATAATATAACATTGTCTGTTAATTCCATAACCTGATATACTAAATTTAGATTTCTTTCTAAACAGGTGGCATCAGTAACAACAATAACTGCATCCACATTCCCAAAGCAAATAAAATCCCTTGCTACTTCTTCTTCTACTGAGGATGCAAATATAGAGTAAGTTCCTGGCAAATCCACAAGTATATATTCCTTATCACTAACCCTAAAAAAACCTCTAGCATTAGTTACTGTCTTGCCAGGCCAATTACCGGTATGCTGTTTAAGCCCTGTAAGCGCATTAAAAACAGTACTTTTTCCAGTGTTGGGATTGCCTGCTAATGCAAAAATATATTGGTCTTCTTTCTTATCCACCACATACATTTTACATAAAGTATCAATCCCTGTTGATTGACGAGTAAGTCCCATTATTAACCCCCTGATAAGTAATTGAAAATTATCAAATTAAGAAACCCTTATTAATGAAGCTTCCCCTTGCCTTAAGGCAATCATTGCACCTCGAATATTATATACAGTAGGATCCCCTGAAGGACCTCTACGCACCACCTCTACCTCTACTCCTTTTGTAAGTCCTATTGCAAGCATTCTTTCTCTTAACAAACCTTCAGCCGTAAGAATTTGAACTTTTACAAAACTTCCTACTTCAACATTACTAAGTTCTCGCATAATCATGCCTCCTAAAATTTCCAGATAGTTAGTTACGTGTAATATAGTTGCACAGGACTAACTTTACTTTGTTTAATAATAATTTATGCTTACACAAGGTAATAGGTGATTGAAACAGTTAAATAATAAATCAAGATGAATAAAGAGCAAAAAAATAACACCAGCTTAAAACCGGTGTAAAGATTGGGTATCTATTTCATAGGGGGATCCTATGAATTAATAATACCCATTTTATATGACCTTGTAATGACTAATCTGATAATAAATTGTGAACAATACTATAAAACTAATTTTAAAGTTCCTGTTGTATCTCAATCTTTAGAAGTTCATAAACATAAGAAGAACCTTTATTGTAAAGATTTGTATCTTGGTTACATAATGATCTATAAATCATTGAATTATAAACTATATCCAAAGATTCCTCTATAGATATATCCTTATGTTGGCTTAAATCATGAACTAAATCCTCAATTATTTCTTCTACTAAGGTCTTAATAGTATTTAAATCGCTTTCTTTTAACATCTTAAATATTCCTCTCTAAGTGCTAGATTAGTTTATCTATAATTATTATAATCAAATTTCTACTTAAAAGAAACAACTTAAGAAAAAAACTTTAGTTAAAGCAGACAAAAGAATAAAGGATAACTATAGTTAGACATGGTTATCGTGTATAGGTATTTCCGTGAAAAAATGGTTTCTGGGATGGAAACCAAATTATACCACATGAAAAAAATCCTTTGCTTGTTTTATATTTAAATTAGAGGGTTTTCATACATTTATGTCGAATAATAACTAACATTTAAACAATGTGTTATATTATGTCGAGCCACTCAGGTAAACTTCAATCATGAGATATATGTATTTAAATTTATTTTAATAAAGGGGGCTGAAACATTGAATTATATAGCTGTAATTATTTCGTCAATATTACTATTCTCTACAATTATTGCAGTTGCATTAGCAATATACTCAGTAAAGAGCTCTACTGTGCCTGGGTCTAATTTTTTTACTTTTTTATGCTGTGCGGTTGCTATATTCTGTTTTGGGTATTATATGGAATTGCAAAGTAAGTCAATGGGAGTTGCCTTGTTTTGGAATGAAGTTCGATATCTTGCAGGCCCTTTTTTATGTATTCTTGCTGTTTTTATGGCATTTGATTATACAGGTAACACTAAACTATTCCAGTCTAAAGCTAGAATAATAAGTTTAGTTTTAGTACCAATTTCAATTATAGTTATTAGATATACTAATAATATTCATCATTTGTATTATACTTCTATAGCCTTAACCTCAAATGGGTTTTTCCATATCTTAGTGAAGGCTAAAGGTCCACTTTATTTTTATTACATTTTATTTTTAACTATCTGCATGATTTGTTCCACTGTAATTTATTTAAAAACTGCCCTTAATTCATCCAGCGTTACTCATCTACCTATTTTACTAATGTTTTTAGCGTCTCTATTACCATGGTTTTCTTTTTATATGAATATGACAAATATTGCTCCCTATGGAATAGATTACAGTGCTATATTACTGTGTCCATCAGCTATACTTTATATGCTGGGGATATTTAAGTTTAGAATGCTGCGAACAATACCTATTGCTAGAAATACAGTTTTTCATCACTCAAAGGATGGAATAATCATTCTTGATTACAATGAAAACATAATTGATTTTAATCAGTCAGCTAGATTAATATTTGAACAGTTAACTGATAAATATCTAAATCAAAATTTTTACAGCTTATTTCCTACATTGTTGGAAACAGTTAATCTAACTGGAGAAAATGAACCTTTTGAATTTTCTTTGACAAAATCAGGAATTGAACAATATTATTCTTTAGAAAATATACGATTAAAAACAAAGAACAATAATACTTTAGGTTGGCTTTTTATTGTAAGCGATATAACAAAGCTAATTAATAACCAGAAGCAACTAGAAGTTCACGCTACAGTTGACGATCTAACAAACCTAATCAATCGGAGATTTTTCTTTGAGTTGTTTTATCGAGAATTCGAAAATGTAAAGCAAAGGAATACCCCTATTTCTTTGATTATGTTTGATCTTGATTTTTTTAAAAAAGTTAATGATACATATGGTCATCTAGCAGGTGATGAATTACTAAAATATGTTGCAACTAAGAGTAAGGCTTGCATCAGAGATACAGATTTTATTGCTAGATATGGTGGAGAAGAGTTTATGATATTGCTGCCAAACACTAAAATTAAAGATGCAATAACGCTAGCAGAACGTATTCGCAGTCAGCTAGAAGTGGTGTATTGTGATTATAACAATAGTAAAATAAATGTGACTGCAAGCTTTGGCGTAACAGGCTTTGAAAATTATACAACCGAAATGTCAGTTGAAAAACTTATTATGGCAGTTGATAAAGCACTATATTCAGTAAAAGCCAGTGGTAGAAATAAAGTTGCTTTTCAGTCTGTTGAAAAGTAAAAAGGCTAATTCTACTCAAACAATTGAGAGATTTTAGCCCCTAACATTTCTAGCAGTCTATTTAAATTTTCTTCAGAAATAGATTCATTATCAACTGGTATACTTTTCTCCACCACAACTATACCCCACAAAGGTTTTTAGTTATATAAAATCATCAACTTTAATAGGTGATTATTATCTGTAAAATCATAATTTTAATTGTCAATTCAATCTTTACAATTAGATTCCTAATTTAAACTTAATTTATATGATTATTGAAAAATAGTATATTTTCTAGCTTTCTCTTAGGTACATGTAAAACACCCTTATCATCTTTATAATATTTTATACATTTGTCTGTATCCACTATAACAGGGACCTCATCTGGGAACCCTAAAGCAACAAGTGTGTGCAATACAAACTTATCTGGGATATTCAAAAATCCTCTGATTTTCAATCTATCTATTGCTCCAAGCCACGCGGTGCCTAGTCCTTCCTCAACAGCAGCTAAAAGTATATTTTGTACTGCCGCTCCTGCATCAATATCAAAACCTTCTTTTTTAATTTCAGTATCTCCAAGAATTAGTATATATGCAGTTGGTTTTTCTCCTTCCTTTGGGTCACCGGCTGGTCTAATATAACCAGCCCAAGTTATCGTTTTAAAAACTTGCTCTAAAAGCTTTCCCTCATTAATCACAACATATTTTAAAGCCTGCATATTACCACCTTGGGGAGCTACTCTAGCAGCATCCACCAACCTTTTAAGTTTTTCCATAGGTATTACCTCTTGTTTAAATTTCCTAATAGTTCTTCTTTTATAAATAGTTTCATAAACACTCATTTGTCTTACCTTCTTTCATATATTAGTTTCTTCTCAAATGACTTTTAGCTACTACTCTATATTTATCTAACAACACTTTGTCCATAAATCCTAAGAATTTATCCACAAAATAACCCAGTGCCCCTAATGAAGTTAACCCTATAAATATAAGGTATAGACGTTGGAATTACAACAATAAAAGTACTTGCATACATAATTAAATAATATAATAAATAGAGTCATAAAACCTATTGCTGGAACAAATCTTAAAAAGTTTAAAATAGGCTCAATAGCTTGAATAGTTCCTGTTATTCCACCCATTACACCTAAAACTCCTGCTTGCTTACAGGTTGATACAGCCTATGGTGGAGGTGGATTTTTAAATATTCATCTATAGCAAGGTCCTTGCCCTGGCACATAAGTCATTGTTTGCCCTTGAAATCTTATTTATCTACTTATGGATAAACTACCTAACCCTTGACAATAAAATTGTAACAAGCTAGAATATACCCATACCCCTATAGGTATAAATTTTACTAGGAGGACTAAAATATGCGACAATGTATGGATATTCCAAAGGTTCAAGCAAGAATAAAAAAAATCCAAGGTCAACTCAGAGCCATTTCAGAAATGGTAGATACGGATGTTCCTTGTGAAGATCTTTTAATACAAATTAATGCAGCCAAAAATGCACTACATAAGGTTGGTCAAGTTGTCTTAGAGGGACATTTACAACACTGCGTTCGTGACGGCATAGAACATGGCGATGCAGACAAAACAATTGCGGAATTTGCTAAAGCTGTAGAGCATTTTTCAAGAATGACTTAGGTGGCAAAATGAAAAAAATAGTAGACTTTTTCCAAAATGAAGAGAAAGTAACGATATTGTTTTTAATAATATCTGCTACCTCATTAATCTTAAGTTTTTTCCATGTCAGTGTTTTCAATATTAATATTGCATGGTTAGCAATTATTTTCTGTGGTATTCCTATAATTAAGGGTGCCATTATAGGAATTATAAAAGAATTTGATATTAAGGCGGATATTTTAGTTTCTATAGCACTTCTTGCCTCTATTTTTATTGGTGAAACCTTTGCTGCAGGAGAAGTTGCCTTTATTATGGCACTTGGCGCATTATTGGAAGCGCGTACCGTTGCAAAGGCACGTGCTGGCATCGAGAAATTAATACATCTTACCCCTACTACAGCAAGAGTAATTCGCGATGGAGTAGAAATTATTATACCTGCCCAGCAGGTTCATTTGGGTGATATGCTCCGTGTACTTGCAGGTGAAACCATTGCTGTTGATGGCCTTATTATCTCTGGAGAAACCTCAATTAATCAATCAGTTATGACAGGAGAATCTCTTCCAGTTGATAAAGGTATTGGCGATGAGGTTTCTAGTGGAACAGTAAACCAGTTTGGCACCTTTGATATGAAAGCCACTAAGGTAGGTGAGAACAGTTCCTTGCAAAGAATGATTAAACTGATAGAATCTGCTGATGCAAGCAAGGCAAAAATTGTTGGTCTTGCGGATAGATGGGCTACTTGGATTGTTGTAGTTGCCCTTGTGTGTGCTATTGGTACATGGCTTGTTACAGGAGAGATTATTCGTTCTGTTACTATTCTCGTTGTGTTTTGCCCCTGTGCTTTGGTACTTGCCACACCTACCGCCATTATGGCTGGTATTGGAAATGCTACTAAGTTTGGTATCCTTATTCGTGAAGGAGATGCTCTAGAAAGACTATCAAAGGTAACTATACTTGCATTTGATAAAACTGGTACTCTCACATATGGTAAACCTGATGTTGTAGCAGTTGAAAGTTTTGATTATAATATAAGTTCAGAAAAGTTATTAACACTTACTGCTTCAGCTGAACTACGTTCCGAGCATCCATTAGGTAAGGCTATTGTTTCTCATTTTAGAAATACATCAAATATGATTCTACAAGAGCCACAAGAATTTACAATGATTGCAGGCCGTGGTGTTAAAGTAACTATTGCAGAGGATATGATTTTCGCGGGAAATACCCATTTGCTAGCTGAAAACTCTGTAATAATATCCTCGGATATGTTAGACAAGGCTTCTACTTACATAAACAATGGTTGTACAATTATATATATTGCTATAAATGGTTGTGAGTCTGGTTTTGTGGCTTTATCTGATACATTGCGTAAAGATTCTGCTAATGTAATAAAAAAACTTCAAGCACTCAATATAGAAAGTCTGCTACTAACTGGAGATAACCCACTAGCAGCTTCCCATATTGCAAAAAGTATTGGTATCGCCAATATTCGCTCTCAATGCTTACCTGAAGATAAGATGTTTGCAATTGAGCAATATCAGAATAAAAATCAAATGGTTTGCATGGTTGGTGATGGGATTAATGATGCACCTGCATTAAAAAAAGCATATGTTGGTATTGCGATGGGTGGTATCGGTAGTGATATTGCCGTTGATGCAGCAGATATTGCCCTTGTCAGTGATGACATTAAATGTATTACTCACCTATTAAGCTTATCACAAAAAACTATGAAGACAATTAAACTGAATTTAACTCTTTCTATGCTATTGAATTTTGTAGCTATTATATTAGCAATGACAGGAATATTAAACCCCGTTATTGGTGCCTTAGTACACAATATAGGTTCCGTGGTGGTTATAATAAACTCAGCATTATTATTAAATTTTAAAAGTAAATAACAACATTATACCTAAAATATAATGTTCTTAGATCCTTGTATATATAAATATTAATATCTATTTCTTATTTACTCGTCTTGCAGTTATATAATCACTTCTAACAAGGGGAGAAATCTTTATTACATCTCCAGTACGAGGCGCATGTATATAAGTTCCATTTCCTATATACATGCCCGTATGGGTTGGACCATTGGTGCCAAAAAAAACTAAATCTCCAGCTTGTAAATCTTCTCTAGCTACACCCACACCATTTTTTATTTGCTCATAAGTAGTTCTTCCAACGCTAACTCCAAAATGTGCATATACATATTGAGTAAAGCCAGAACAATCAAACCCAGAAGGCGAAGTTCCTCCCCACAAATATGGTGTTCCTAAAAAGTTAATAGCATATGCTATAACATTATTATCTGAAATTGTTACTCCCCCACTTGAGAAAGCTGTTCCGCCCCTGGAAAGGGTTGCTGTGCTGCTTGAAGCACTTATTTTAGGCACAGCCTTCTTTATTTCAGCAATTTGCTTTAATGTGGCATCAACAGCTACTTGAGATAAATCTATGCTTGAAGCCAGTGCAAATTCTTCACTTTTAATTTGTGCTATCATACTTTTTTGATTAACTATATATCCTTGAAGCTGTGCCAAATCTGCTTCGTTTTCATTATTTAATGCTAGTAATTTTTTATTTTCATCAATAAGGATGTCTTTTTTATTATTACTTTCACTTTTTTTATCATTCAGCTCTTTAATAATTTCATTATCAAACTCTGCTATTCTTTTCATGTTATCTATTCTTGTAATTAAATCGCTAAAACCATTTGAACTAAGTACTATTGAAACAAAAGAGTCATTACCGTTTATATACATTGCTCTAATTCTAGTGTTATATAGTTCTTGATCTTCAGCTATATCTTTATCTATTTTCTGAATTTCTAATTCAGTATTTTTAATATCTAGCTGTTTTTGAGAAACCAAGTTTTTGGTTTTAGAAATCTTTGATATTTTATCCTCTATTTGATTATCTAAATCCTCTATCTTTTTTTCAATATCTTCCCTTTTATTCTGTACTACTTGCAAAGAATTCTTATCCTTTTGTAATTTACTTTTCTGCATTTGTAATTGATCCGATAATGGAGTTGCAAAAGCTGTAGCCATTAACATGATATTAGTAAGTAATACTGTTAAAAATATTTTTAAAAGTTTATTCATCATTTCCTCCAATTAAATATAATTCATATTGTTCATAGTTTGTCCATAACTTTTATGTTATTTATCTCTACAATGTGAATTATACCCAATTGTTGTATATTTAGTCACAACGCTATAATATTTGTAAGAAATGCCAAAGGCGAATATTCATGCAGTGATTAAAGATTAACCTATTTTAATTAATGCAATATAATATAAGGATTAATTAATTTCAAAGGAGATATTTATGTATTCAGATTTACCATGTTATATTCCTGCTATAGATACGGTTAATACAACACGGATATTAGGAGATGACCCCCTTACCTTTAATAATTATGCTACAAAGGTCATATATCCAAGTTCTAAAGTAAAGTGGAGACCTAATGCAGTTATACTTGTACCTTTGAATTCTTATCATTATGGATTACTTGCAGCTCCATTAATACACTTTCCCATAAATGCACCACTAATCTTTACAAATTCAAATTATCTTTCAGAGGAAACCTTTAATGAAATTATTAGATTGTCTCCAACGGGTAAAAATGTACCTGCAAAAGTGCTGATAGTTGGACCAATAACCAAATTAATAGAATTACAATTATTAAATGCAGGGTTATCAACTATAAGAATTACAGGAAGTGATCCAATTTATGCTGCCAGTGAAGCAATGGAATTTAGATATAAAATGGCAAAGAATTCTATGGAGGGAAAAAAGGATATAATGATAGTCTCTGCAGAAGATTTTAAGGAATCTATACCTGCAGCATATTATTCTGCTCATATGGGTGTGCCTATTCTCTTTACTTATAAAGATAAACTGCCAGAGATTACAAAAGAAAAATTAATTAAATATAATGATAAAAATATATTTGTTATAGGTAGTAAACAAACAATTACAGATCACATTTTTAATGAAATCTGTAGCATTTCAAAGTCAAAAGTAGATAGAATTGGCGGAGACACCCCTTATGAGGTTACAATAAATTTCGCAAAATATTATTCACCAGAAAGCATGTTTGGATTTAACATAAATACCAAAGATGGATGGACCTTCTGTTTTGGTGCTACAAATAATTGGGCTAATAACTTATCCGCCTGCATATTTGCACATCTTGGTAAACACTCTCCTCTTTTATATATAGAGCCCTTGAGAATACCTAAAGCAACCAGTGAGTATGTTCTATCCGTAAAACCTAAAGAAACCCCAATGCCTAAACCTCCTTTTATGCATGGATTTATTCTTGGAGGGTTTAATCATATTTCTACTAATATGCAGATCGAACTTGAGGAAGTTTTAAATATATAAGTTTTTCAGACGATAAATAGCAAAGAGTCCTGCTTAATTTAAAGTAGGACTCTTTGCCAAATAAAATTCTATTTTTCATCATTAATTTCTAACTCATCCTAAAAGCCTTTCCTTTTGGTATAAAAGGTAAACTATTCTCTCTTGGTATAAGATAAGCATGATCTCTATATTTTAATCCGCTCCAATATCAAGTCATTTTTCATTACTAGCCTTATTTTTATAATTTTATCATATTTATGGTAATAAATGTAACTGTAAGTAGCCTATGAACTCAAAAAATATAAAAAGGATTATTAGTATAAGATCTTAAGGCCCCCCACTCAATTCATACACCAAAAACTCACCATCTTTTGTTTTTAAATATATAACTGTAGAGTCATATGGATTATCTTTCATATCAAAAATTTCCATAGTCTTTACTCTTTTCCCACTATCCACACTTGCTTTAATAAATTCCTTATCCATATCATTTATTGCACTTGAACTCTTATTATAAGTACGACCCTTATACCTTATAGAGTCAGTATTATTATAGTAAATAATCCACCGAGTACCGAAAAAGCCTACAATAAAGAGAATTAAAATAGAAATAGCTATAATCTTATATTTTGTTTCTACCTGCATATTTATCCTCCTTCCTTAATAAATAATTTTTTTATTATTTTTTGAGATTAGTTGATTCAATTATTAATACGATAAATATTCAAATTAGTTAGCTTAAAATACGATTACTTACAATTAAATCATAACGCTCTTGTTACATATTTTATATTGAGCATTCTTATGTCAATTATTGTCTTGTATATCTACATGAATAAAGAGTAAGATGAGATAGTAATAATCTGAATATTTAGGAGGAATACATATGCAAAATGAAATGTTTTGTTTTCAATGTGAACAAACTGCCTTTGGAAAAGGCTGTACCAAAATAGGTGTGTGTGGAAAAACGCCAGAAATTGCAGCAATGCAGGATTTGTTAATTTATCAGCTAAAAGGAATAAGTTGTTATGCTACTAAACTTTTAGACAAAGGTGAAAAACTTGATAAGTCATTAGTTTCTTTTATTGAGAATTCATTGTTTATGACATTAACTAATGTAAATTTTGATCCTGAAGCACATATTGATATGCTTAAAAAATCTCAAATAGTTAAAGATGAACTTAGAAAAAAATGTGGACAAACCGAAGTAAGTGGTGAAGAGGCTCTCTACAATTTAAGTGATTCAAAAGAACAAATTCTAGTAGATGCTAAAAAGGCTGGAATTATGTTTAATGAAGAATTAGATGCAGATATTCGTTCCGTTAGAGAAACTATAAAATACGGATTAAAAGGTATTGCAGCTTATGCTCACCAAGCAAGATTTATCCAATATAATAATGATGAAGTAGATGAATTCTATTTTATGGCTTTGGCTTCATTGACTGATGATAGTTTAAATCTTCAGGACCTTATCAAACTCTTGCTTAGAACAGGCGAGATGAGTGTTAAGATTATGGAAGTATTAGATAGGGCTAATAATGAAAGATATAGTTCGCCTTCACCTCAAAAGGTAAACGTGAACATTAAAAAAGGTCCTTTTATAGTAATTTCCGGTCATGATTTAAGAGATCTTGAAATGCTCCTCACACAAACAGAAGGTAAGGGAGTAAACATTTATACTCATGGTGAGATGTTACCTTCCCATGGATATCCTAAATTAAATAAATATCCTCATTTAGTCGGTAACTTTGGAGGAGCATGGCAAAATCAACAAAAGGAATTTGATGGTATACCAGGCTGTATTTTAATGACAACAAACTGCCTAATGAAACCAAAAGATTCTTACAAAGATAGAATTTTTTCAACAAGTGTTGTTGGCTGGGATGGCGTACAACATATAGCTGCTGCTGAGGACGGTCATAAGGACTTTTCTGAAATAATAAATAAGGCACTAGAATTAGGCGGCTTTGAAAAAGATGAAGAAGTTAAAGAAATTCTAGTAGGATTTGGTCATAAAGCAACTTTAAGTCATGCTGAAACAATAGTTAATGCAGTTAAAGAAGGAAAAATCAAGCACTTCTTCTTAATCGGAGGATGCGACGGTGCAAAAGTAGGCAGAAACTACTACACTGAATTTGCTCAACTTGTTCCAAAGGATTGTATTATTCTTACTTTAGCATGTGGAAAATACCGTTTTAATAAGTTAGAGTTTGGTGAAGTAGCAGGACTTCCAAGATTACTAGATATAGGTCAATGTAATGATGCATATTCTGCTGTTAAAATTGCTCTAGCACTAGCTGATGCATTTAAATGTGGAATTAATGATCTACCACTGGCTATGGTTATAACTTGGTATGAACAAAAGGCTGTTGCTGATTTATTAGCATTACTTTCATTAGGAGTAAAGGGAATTTATCTTGGACCAACCTTACCAGCTTTCTTAAGCCCTAATGTCTTACAATTCCTAGTTGATAATTTTGACATTAAACCAATAAGCACACCAGAAGCTGATTTAAAACAGATATTAGGATAAAAATTATTGATTTAAAAGTTATAATTTAAAATTAAAGATGCTAAAGCTTCCAAGCTTTAGCATCTTTTTAAACTGTTATTATTTTAAATTAAGTTTAGCTAAAGCCTCAGCCATAGCATTATTTATTCCCTCACCGGCAGAATTATTCTGCTGATTCAGAAATCTACTAACATCTTTTTTATCTAAGGTGCTTTTTTCTGAATCTCTACGTTTATT
>JACMJL010000167.1 GCA_014380625.1 Clostridiaceae bacterium | reverse complement strand
TTTTTAAACTTAGCTGATTCCGTATCTACTCTCTGAAATAATTGCTCTAGGGTGTATTTACCTTCCCGTACATAACTATCACCAGTAAGAAAATCTTCATAATTATCATTTCTATATTTAAAATAATTAGTATACATATCTCTTATGGTATAAAGTATGGCAAGTCCGGTTTTTATAGAATTAAAATCTCTTCTATCCGTTACATAAAGTTGAATACCTCCACAATTTTGTCCTCTTCCTTCTAAAACATTTGTTCCTTCAAAAATACAAATTCCTGCATAAACTATTGCGGTGTCTAAAGTTGGCATATTGGGTGATGGCATAACCCAAGTTTGTAATTTTGTATCATCATAATACATATCTCTCGTCCACCCAGTCATCGGTACAACCTTTAAATCACAATTTATATTTTGTTTTTTTGAGACAAATAAGAACCTTCTTCCATAAGATAACATATAACTATTTTTATTAGGAGGAAATAGCCTTGGCATTAATTCTAGTTTATAATAATGCAATGAATCGAATGGAAAGGTATTATCGAGAAGAGTGGCAGCCAATGCCCTACAATGTAGGTGGAACCCTAAAGGTAAGGGAGTTTAGAGGAGCTTCAAAGTCGAATATTTTGTGGACAGATAGACGGGCAATGAATTCCTGGAATACCTTTAGAAGATTTTGGGGGTCACCTATTTTTGTTGGCTATGCATTTAAACGAATTTGGGAAGGTGGACATTCATCTCAGTCTCAGCATTATGCTGGAACCGCCTTTGATCTAGGTCAAACTTTAACAGCGACACAGAGAACCAGGCTCAGAACTGCTGCAACAAACTCAGGAGCGTGGAGTTATGTGGAACCGGCTTACTTAACGCCAAGATGGGTTCATGTGGATGATCGCTTTGGTACTCCTGCCTGTTCGATAGGCGGATTCCCTGCACTATCTATTGGAAGTAAAGGAGTTTATGTACTTATACTTCAAGATGCATTAAATGCTTTAGGTTATACTATTGGATTAGACGGAATTTATGGGAGAAACACCAGTTATGCTGTAAGAAACTTTCAGCGAGCACAAGGCTTGGCGGTCTTAGGGAATGTAAACTGTGCCACATGGGTTAGATTAACAACGCTAGCCAACGGAATTGGTTGAACACCAACCATGGTAATAGCATTGTTGATAATATGACAATCCTTAAGGGACTGTGGCAAAACAATTAATTATTTTGCCACAGTCCCTTAATACACATTTCAAGAAAATAAATAGATTACACTTTTTTCACATAACCTTTTTCAATAATGGGATTCTTTTGATAACAATGTGTGTAAAAATAAAACAAATAGGCAAACACGTAATGCAGAGTATTAAAAACTTTATAATAGGTGGTAATGTTACTGTCTTTATTAATTGAGAAGCTGCAATAATAATTGGAGCATGAAATACATATACAGCAAATGAATTATCCGATAATACCTTCACTAATTTGCTCTGGTGGTTGTATTTTTCTCTAAAAAGAGTAATAAGACCTACAGACATAGCAACGGCCACAAAGGACTCCCATATTGCATAGGCTGCAGCTACCAATGAAAGTCCACCATTAAAGGCTTGATTCGTGCCTCCCAATGCCATGATTGGTAACCAGGTTATAAACCCAAGTAAAAGCCCACAAAATAAACACCTGTTTCCAAATTTATAATCAATCCTTGAAAATAGATTTTTTCTATAGGCAAAAATACCTACAATAAATAAAATCACATATTGGGAAAAATAGCATAATTGCATATTCCAAGTGCTCGTACCAATAGGCTGTACCAATCTGATAAGAAATGCACATATAGCAATAAGTAAAATAAGCAAAATCATATTTTTAAAACTAAAATTTAATTCCTTCGTTGAAATATTTGGCACTGAATTAGTTACATAGCGTACAAGTCCATAAGCTACAGAGAATATTAAAAGAGCGAAAGCAAACCACAAGGGACCTGAACCATCCAAAAACTTAAACTTCGATGTATAATCTACGTAAAAAGAAATAAATCCCGGTTTCGGTCTGATCCAATTTAAATCTAGCTGCACATACAAAATAAAAGGGTTTATTACCAGCATGTATATCAAGGTTGGTATGCCAAGTCGTATACCACGATTTTTTATGAATTTACCGAAACCCTTTTTGTCGTAAGCTCCTGGAATAAAAAATCCGGATAGAAGAAACAGTAATCCCATAAAATATCCTTGTGTAAATGATTGGTAGAAACCGAATAAAATCATTGATAGTGCCCCTATTGGCCTTCCTTCTTTAAAATACCAACTACCAAAACCGCTATATGTCACTGCAAGGTGCATTATAACTACAAAAATAATCATTAATAGCCTCAAGTTATCAATATATAAAAACCTTTCTTTTTTTGTCCCCATTAATACATCCCCTTTTAATATCTAGTTTATTAGCTTATGCACTGACAACAATACTTCCAGCCATAATATCAGGTAAATGCCTATGATCCTTCCTAATAGCTACCATCAAAATATAAACCAATGGCAATGACATAGATATTCCATATAGAACCAAAGTTAGTGCTGATTCATAGCCATAGTACATTCCTCTAATTGTACTCATGTGCCCTAGTTGCATGGCAAGAACTTCAAAATGTTTCTGATAATACTTCCTATTATTGGATTATGTCCATACCTTACTATCAAAGCAATCTTTCTTTTTCCAAGTGAAGCATAAGGAGTTTTACATTCCCAAAATGTAAACATACATATTATAGGTAGAATACTTGTCAGAAATGCTATCCACTGAGTTTGAGTTTCTGAAAAATTAGGAATTGAACCTTTCACAAAATAATAGAACAAAAGGGTAACAAACAATAAGGCAATTAAATACGCACTAATAAAAACCCACTCCCAAAGTAGTGCCTTAATACGAATTTTAAGTTTAGCTCCCGCTGTATCTTTTATTTCCAATATATCATCTCCCTATTCAATTATAAAACATACTAATGAAATATTCAAATATTTGCCAGGTCTTTTAACTTTATATTTATGTGAAAAAGTTAATAAATGCATGTTGAAGAGTTGCCAACTATAGCGTATTATAGGATAGGGTGAAAAATATTTAAGCCCTCAAAATACTGTACTAATTTGAGTACAGTATTTTTATTGCATTAAGTGGATCTAGGAGTTTTAATATAGGAGGAAGAAATGGATACAAAATTTTACAATCACTCAGCAGTTAGAGATCTTTATGTTGTAGTGAAGAGTTTATTGGTTTGGCAGGATAATGCTGTTAATTATTCTTTAGTTGAATCACCATATATAAAGGAGTTTATTGATAGAGAAAAAGTCATAGCTTCAATTAAGGAAGATAGAGAGGCTTTAGAAAGTTACCTTGAGAAGGTTTTAGATTCTAGCGGCTTTAATAGATTTAGAGAAAAATCCTTGGTGGAAAACCCACTAATATTATTAGAGGAAATCATTGAAGCACAGCAACCGGCGAAAAATAAGATGACTTCTAAACAGGAAGCCTATGAATATGATATGAATTTAAATCATCTCTTATTTATTTTAAATGATCTATTTGGAGAAAATACAGTTTCTCTTATTGAGCTAGAGGAGTTCCTTAGGATTAAGATAACTGCGGATAAAATAGGCTGACCTTGTGTTGACATAATTAATAGACAAATAAAAGGAGATTTTAATGAATAAATTCAAAGTTGAAACCCATGACAATTCAAGAGAGTATTTTAGAGATATTATATTGGAAGAAAATGCTTTATACATTACTTCCAGCAGCTCCTTAAGGGATATGCTGATAGATGAAAATATTAATTTTAATAAAAACAAATTTTATGTCCAGGATTATAAAAAGTTTTTTGAAGGTTTGTTTCCTTTTAAAGGGGATTTGTTATTTCAAAACACCTTAAAAAGATCTTTGAGAGCTGAAGCGTATTCTTTAATAAAAGTGTTGAGTTCTGAAGAAGTGGCAGAACTTCAAGAGGGGTTAAAACATCTTGAAGAACTATACGAAGCTATGGAAGCTATTATGATCTTTGGAATTGGCGAATTTAAAAAGACGGAAGAACTAAACCTTTCAGAAATAGTATTTATGAAACTTTATAATAGATTACTAAGTGAGAAGAACTGGAAAACAATTTATGAAGATTATAGCAACCTAGGTAGCTTCTCAAATATTGAAGAGAAAATAGAAGGTTTTAAAGGACCAAGAATAAATAAAATTTATTTTTATAATTTCAGAGAAATATCAATAAGTAGATATATTGTTTTTCAAATGCTAAGATTTGCTGGCTATGAAATTGAATTTAAGGCTCCTTATTTTATTGGGCTTAACAATACAAATACTTGGTTTAATAAACTTTATGGTGAGGATTTTATTATTAGCTCAAATTCCGACAAAAGTTTTGAGACTGAGACAAAGAGTTGTAAATATATAGCTTTAGTTGAAGGTGCAAAACTTCCTGAAGTAGATAATTATAATATAGAACTAAGAAATTATGCTGCAATTGCAGAATTTAAAAAAGATATTACTAAGGCAACCAAGGTGATTTCCTTTAATAAGGATAAAATAGATCTTTGTTTGCCTAAAAAAAACAACTTGGAAAATCATTGCTACCACACTTCTGTGGGTAGATTTATAAAAGAGATTTTTCAGTGCCAGCTGGTGAAAGGATCCATTAAAATATCCTTTGATACCTATTTTAATATGTTGACCTCTGGCTGGATTGAAACTTCAGATAAAAATGGTATTAGTGCTAGAGATTTTTTAGCCCAAAATAGAGCTTTATTTTGCGATTGTAGCACTTTAGAACAGATTAATATTAGAATAGATCAACTTATCACCTTTACACAAAATATTTCTGTCATAGATAAACTAGCTGAGGAAAAGGTAGGTAAAAGTCAGGTTAAGAAGTTTTTATCAAATCCCTTTAAAGCTGTTTCTTATTTAAATATGGATAACTACCACATCACTGCTAGTGAACTTAGTGAGTTAAGCACAATGTTTGGTACCATAATGCACAAACTTTTGGAAAACACAAATGGTTATATTAATTACAATACTTTTATGATAGAACTAAAAGGTCTTTATGCTGGAAATCAGTATTTTAAAGCTATGATTAACAGAAACAAAATTTGGTATATGAAAAAAATTCAGTTGGCCTTTTCCTATAAGATAGAAGAGGAAGTATTACATTTTAATGAGCTTAAAGAATTAATGAATATATTGCTTGAAAATGAAAGTGTAGTGTCAGCGCTTAAGATAAGCCAATCTATAGATCACCTGGAAGGTTTAATCTACGGGAGACAAAATACCTTATTTATAACAGATTTGTCCTTTAACGCTTATAAGGAGTATAACTTTAAGAAAAGTAAGGAAAATAGGTTTATTAAATTAGACTTTATTGAAAGAATATCCAAAGGTAATCAATTAGTTCTGGGTGGGATTAGGCTGGAAAAACTTAGTAAGGTGATTGTTGCAGATTATTTGAAGTTTACCCTTGTTAATTCGCTAATACACTTTAAAGGTAATTTCAAGTTTAGCTTTATAAAGGATCTAAGAGAGGATGATTCAGAAGGTCCATTATTTAGTGAAATGAAGAATCTTTATGGAGTTAAGGATAATGTAACCTTGGATTTTAGTGAGTTTAAGGAGCTATCACAAAAAGAGTCAATGCTTGGCCTAGATTTATCAAAATATAGTATTAAACATAGCGATATTCCAGACAGCGCCTATATTGATTTAGATTTATGTTCCCTTAAGTTCCTATATTCAAGTATTGTTAAGCCTTATCCTGTGTATTTAAGTAAGGTAGAGCAGACCAAACTTCTTTCTGTATTGGTTTCAATTATGAAAAACACCTTGGAGAACAAGTTTATTCTCCCTCTATTTCCACAAATTAATCAGGAGATAAAGGAAAATATAACATCGGAAAATCATGTTACTGAAAATATTAGAGAGTATAAAACCTTTGAAAATATAAGTTATCCTAAAGTTATGGATTACTTATATAGTTTAGGTAGTAGAGATAAAAGTAGTGGTGTAGAAACTAAGACAAGGTTTAAGGAATTTCTTAAGCAGTATGAAAAATCCTTTGACCTAGGCCAAGAGGGGCTTCATTGTACCTTGTGTCCACATAACTTAATCTGTAGAAAGGGGAGTTTAGAAATTGATAGAAGAGGTTAATAGTTACAAGAATTTTGCGAAGATATGGCAAAACCATGTTTCCTATAATTTTTTAGAGGGCATTGATTTGACTGAAAAACAAATTGAAATAGTAAATCAAGAGGAAGAGCAAATGCTAATTCATGGACTCGCAGGTACAGGAAAAAGCATAACCTTACTTTATAAGTTTGTAAGCACCTTGATTAAGGAAGTGGAACCTAAAAGAGTGCTTTTGGTAACCTATAATTCAAACCTTATCACGGATATCAAAAAAAGATTAGAAAATTGTGATGAGTTTAATTTAAATAAAATCAAACATAAAGTAGATATAGTAACCTTTCATGAGGCCGCCACAGAGATTTTACTAGGAAATAGAATTATTGAAAGAGGGCTAGAATATACAAATGCGGATACCATAAAGAAAAATAGAGACCTGGCCTTTAGAAGGTTAACCTCTATACTTCATAAATATAGAGAAGCTAAAAACATTGAATACCAGGATTTGAGAGAAGAGGAGAGATTATCTAAAACTCACACTGAATCCTTTATCGTGGAAGAAATCTTTTGGATGAAAGCTAATGGACTGGTCACAGAAGAACAATACTTGAAAACTCACAGAAAAGGTAGAGATCAAACCATACGGTTAACAGTAGCTCAAAGAAACACTGTTTTCAAAATCTTTAAAGAGTATGAAGCTATGCCACATCTAGATTTAGAAGATTATGCTCTTAGGCTCATTGATAATATAGAAGTAATAAAACCAAGCTACAAATATGATTATATTTTTGCAGATGAATATCAGGATCTAGATGCTATGCAAATAAAAGCTTTATGTATGTTAACTAATAAATCCATTGTTATGGCTGGTGATCAAAGACAAAGAATTTATAATAAAAGCCCCTTAAGTTATGAGGAAATGGGATTTAAAAGTATTGGAAAAAAAGAAAATAAAAATCTTTCTAAAACCTTTAGGTCAACTTTGGAGATAATAAAATTAGCTAACTCTCTAAAAATAAATGATGCGGATTATAGAGAAGACGAAGCAGCCTACAATAATCATGGGGACAAACCGATAATTTTTGCGGGAAAACATGCTCCAGCATTAAAGTTTGTTGTTAAAGAGATTAAAAGTATTTTGCTGAAAAATCCTAAGGCTAGTATTGCCCTTATTCACAGGGAAGATGTGAAAGATAACGTGTCCTATGCTAGAAGCGAACAAGAAAAATATCTATCAGCTCAACTATCAACAGTATTTTTAAGAATAGGTGAGTACAATAATCAGCAGGCCTACAACGATAATAATATTCTTTACACTGATCCTTATAATGTAAAGGGCATGGAATTCGATGTGGTATTTATACTTGATTTCTGTAAAGTTTATTATCCTAATATAAAAAAGGTAAATAAAATTAATGAAGTTAGGTCTTCGCTAGATGATAATATGTCTGATATAGAAGCTATTCATAACTTAGAAAAGAAACTTTTGTATGTTGCAATGACAAGAGCTAAGGATAAACTTTATTTTGTGGCTAATTTAAATGATAGAGCTAATCCCTCTGTGTTTTTAGATGAGTTTGATAAGGCGGATTATGTTGGTAAAGGGACGTATTTTAAGACGGAAAATGCAAAACCTCTTTCCTAGCATTAGAAGAAGCTAAAAGGTTGATAGAGTGTGTGGGGTAGATAGGTGATTGATTAATATACGGTTATCTATAGAATGTAAAGTTTCATTAATATTAGATGTGTTATTGGTATATTACCAATCAAGGAAAGCAAAGTGAGAATGTCACAAAAATCCATGTTCAACCAACATGGATTTTTTGATTTTTGATAATCTAAAGCTAAAATATCAAGAAACAAAGTAGGGAGTATTTGATGACTATTGCGAACTAATTATTTAAATTCAAAGTAAGAAAAATGATCTTTGATAATTGAGTAATACTGTATTAAGAAATGAGAGAATATGTTATAATTACCATTATATTAAGACGAAGTGGTAATTTATCGTTCGCGAGAATGATTGGAGGAGAATATAAGTTTATAAATAAATTGGGGGGTTTTATGAGGAAAAAACTTACGTTTTTAAGTTTAATGGCAATCTTAATTGTATTCACTTGCGGGATTAAAACATATGTTGATAGTAGAAATCCATTTGTAGGAAAGTGGAAGGCTATAGGTTCAAGTAACAAAGAAATCAATGATTCATATACTAAAAACAAATATTATACTACTTTTCACAAGGATAATACTAATATCAACGAGTATATAACCGAAGGATTGAAAGTGTCTCAAAAATATTACTATATTTCAAATATAATAGCATTTGATACAGATGGTTCAAAAGAATCTTTTACATATAAATTTAAAGATAAAAAACACCTTTCAATTATAAGTAAAAATGAAACTGGAGAGATTTCAACAGAATATGAAAAGATAAAATAGTGTATTTTAAAGAAAGTATAAAATAGGTCGCATTCTTCATTTTTCGCATAGCAAAAGTAAAAATTGAATAATTACATTAAATACAGTAAAATTCTAAAATTTTGCGGTATTTTTAATTAATTTAAGACGGACTTTGAGAATATTACGTCCTAACTATTAAAAATAAAAATACTTGATATATTTTATAAAAGGTTCAAATTAATGGATAAATGAATGAAAACAAAAACACTGCAAGAATTGTAGGGATATTATTTATAATTGGGACGTTAGCGGGTGTTTTAAGTGCCATTTTTGTAGGCACAATACTAAATGATCCAGATTATCTTGTTAAATTCTCTGGAAATAGAAACCAAGTCATAATAGGGATGCTCTTATGATCTATTATTTATTTTATCAATCAAAACTTATTGATAATAAGGGTAGTTGGATTGGTGGAAAGAATGAAGATTTATTAACGTAATTTTCATATATTGTTGACTTATATTTTGTTTTATCCTACATTTTTCACTTATAAGTTCATTTAAAGTGTAGTATAGTACTAAGTGAATAGAAAATTGACAATGGAGGTGGATGTTTTTGGCTTGGGGAAATAAAAATGAAAAAATGATAGTTGTGGTTCAGAGTAAACCAGACGATAACGGATGGAATATCCCTTTTGAATTGACTTACAACGATGAAGAATTTGAAATAATAGATCCCATTAGGAGTATGAAGCTTTTTAATAATGCAGCAAAATATAAATGCAATATTGACGGAAAAGCAATTGAGTTATTTAATGAAGGTGAAGAATGGTGGATTCTAGTATAATGCGGAACTAAAAGCCACAATTTGGAGCTTTTATTTAAGTTAATAGTTATAAATTAGATAGAATAACACAAGAATATACATTCATATAAAAGCGCCTCCATTTGGTAATAATAACAAATGGAGGTGCTTTTATGTATGCTTATGATTTATATCCCAACATAAATCTTCACATTAATGAGGAAAAAGGTGAATATAAAAACAAGGTAACAAAAGAAATTTTAAAACATATTGAGGTTATTTATAAAGAGAAAAAACTGATGCTTCTGAATATAATGAATTTGGTGTTGTAGTTACAAATTTGACCTTGTATTTATGTCAAGAAGTTGATAAATTGAGCCATGTTTAGGAGGATAATTTTATGATGTTTTATTTTTCGGGTGCTGGAAATTCTTACGCGGTGGCTAAGCAAATTGCAGAGTCAATTAAAGATGAACAGATTATACCCTTAGCAAGGTTTGAAGATTTAAAGCAATGTGAAAAGGCTGAAAGAATTGGACTTGTATTTTCATGTTATGATGGAAATGCACCTGATATTGTATTGGATTTTAAGAATAAACTATTCAACCTAATTGATAAGAAGAATATCTATGTATTCGCTGTTATAACTGCGTAAATTGCTTTGGTTGTGTAAACAGGTGCCCTAAAGATGCCATTCAAGCTGGAAAGAAAACACAAAATAAAAGACGATATGTACATCCCGATTATAAAAATATTTTTTATTATATTAATAAGTTTTATCAAAGTGGAGAAGATATGCTTGAGCAACAATTAAAACACTGTGGGCTTAGACTTTTATGATACAATATATAATTAAAGAGGTGGAAAATATGTTTTTAACTAAATCAAAATTCAACATAGGTCTAAATTGCCCAAGATGTTTTTGGAATGCTATGAAAGAGACTGGCATAGAGGAAAGTTTGTCTCCACAAGAGGAACTGTCTAAAGAAGATGTGGAAATTCGGAGATTAGCTAAGAGTTTATTTGATAATACTGTGGATTTAAGTAATAAAGATTTTGAAAGTGATAAGGCTACTTTAGAAGGGTTACCTTTGAAGACTGTAATTTTTGGGGCTGGTTTTAAGGCGTTTAATTTGTACGCTAGGGTTGATATACTTGTACCCAGTGAAGATGATGGCTACGATCTTATTGAGGTCCGAAGCAGTACAAAGGTTAAGGATGAGTTTATCTATGAGGTTGCCTTTCAAAAATATGTATGTGAAAAAGCTGGTTTAAAGATTAAGGAATGTAAAGTTATGCATTTATATGATTCTTATATTAAAAAGGGTGAGACAAATTTAAATGAGTTATTAGTAACAATAAATATAACAGAAAAAGTTGAAGGATTTTATGATGAAATTCCTAAAATCCTTAGAAGACTTCATAAAATTTCTGAATTAGCAGAGGCTCCAGTATTAAGTGTTAATAAATATCTATTAAAAGAGTATCCTTGTGAGTTTAATTCGGAGTGTTGGTCTTTTTTACCAAAGGATAATGCAAGTGAATTATATAGAATTAATAAGGACAAAGTTGTAAAGCTCTTTATGAATAATATATTTGAAATTAAGAAGGTTCCTGATGCTGCATTAAATAAAAATCAGCTTATTCAGAAAAAAGCTATTATAAATAATGAGACTTATATAAATAAAGAAGAGATTAATAAATTTATAAAGCAATTGCAATATCCAATTTACTATTTTAATATTGAAGCTTTTAATGAAGCAGTTCCGAGATTTTATGGAACTAAGCCCTATGCACAAATTCCTTTCCAGTATTCAGTTTTTGTGCAAGAGGAAAAGGGTAAATTAGAGCATCACGAATTTTTGCATAGGGAGAATACAAGTCCTAAAAAATCCATATTAGAGAGTATCCTTAAGGTACTTGGTAATAAGGGCAGTATAGTAGTTTTTAATGCGAAATTTCAAAAGACTAGGCTAAAGGAATTGGCGTCCTTATATCCAGAACACAATACTGCTGTAGAGAAGATTTTAAATAGAATAGTGGATCTTGCAGGGCCATTTACTGGATTTCATTACTATAATCCTCTTCAAAAGGGAAGTTGTTCAATTAAGAACATACTCACCGCAGTTACTGGAGGAAGTTATGAAGAGTCAGTCCTCGATACATCAGAACTATATTTAAAAGCAACTTTGGGAGAGGAACTTTCTGAGGAAGAAAAAAATAAAGTCTTTTTAACTTTATTAGAAGAGTGCAAGCAGGATATAAAAGCTATGGTAGATATTGTTTCACACATGGGGACGGGGTTGTTGACAACTTAACCAATAGGAATACCCTAAGATATTTCTCTCGATATACAAATCCTGCAGACTGGAATTTGATGTTATAGATTACTCGCTATACCAAGAAAGACTAAGGCTCTCGCGAATAATCTCGTCACATCAAATCCCCTGCCGCAGGAAATAGTATTTTGAGAAGGCCTTTATAGATATAGTATTTTTCAGTTGCTTTTTTAAACTTAGATGGTTCTTTCAATAATACAAGTTCCTACATTTTTATGCCATTCTCAAGCTTTGACACAACTTCAACAACTCTTTTTTCTCTTGTTTCAGCCTTTTTTGCAGCCTCTACCAATAAAATATACCTTCTTTTATTAGAATAAGACAGGCTATCATAAAATAGTTGTGCTTTAGGATTTAAAGCTAAGGCATTTTTAAGATCTTGAGGTATTTCTACGGTTCTTTCTTCTTCGTCTTTTTCAACTTCTACAATTACAGTATCTCCATAATTTTTGCCAATTTGTTTTCTGATTTCCTTTGTCATACCAAGCATATAGCAAGGTAATCCCATTTTAACTATAGAACCTATGTAGTTCACACCATCAAAGGTTGCTTTAACCTTAACTCTTTTAGCTCCAAACTCTTTTTCGACATCAAAAGGTATTTCTACATATGTAGCATCTTTGTCTTCTATTTTTTTTATTATTGCTTCGAATTTTATCATATTATCAGCTCCTACTAAAAATTTGAATTGTTCCTTTAGATAATTGTATCGCATTTTTACATTTTGATAAATAGTGACATTGGGGACGGGGTTGTTGACAACTTAAACATAGTGAAAGAAAATGATATAGCTTATCTAAAAAATACACAATATGAACGGTGAAAATAAAGATGATGCATTAAAACATATTTATGATAAAATTTAATATATAATATTTTAAACAAGTATACTTATTTAGAAGATTGTAAGTAGGATACAAAAGCTATGGTAAATAGCATACTTAGTACTGAAATCTGTCAACAATAATAGGAATATATGAAAAGAGATGATCAAATGATAAAAACAAATTTAAATAATTATCAATTAAGCATTGAGTTATTAAAAGCAATTAGTATGTTGAATTTCAAAGATTTTACAAAAGTTCAGAAACAGGTTATACCGGTAATGCTTCAGGAAAAGGATATAGTAGTAAAGTCGCCAACTGGAAGCGGGAAGACTGCAGCATTTGCCATTCCTATTTGCCAATTAGTAGATTGGGAAGAAAATAAACCTCAAGCATTGGTAATTACACCAACAAGAGAACTTGCTATTCAAGTCAAAGAAGATATTTTTAATATAGGTAGATTTAAAAGACTTAAAGTAGCTGCAATTTATGGGAAGTCCCCTTTTTATGATCAAGAAAAGGAACTTAAACAAAAAACACATGTAGTAGTGGGTACCCCTGGCCGAATTATAGATCATATAGAACAAGGGACTTTTGATACATCAAAGATAAAGTATCTTGTAATAGATGAGGCTGATGAAATGCTTAATATGGGCTTTGTAGATCAGATAGAAACAATAATAAACGGCTTGTCAAAAGAACGTGTGACGGTGTTATTATCAGCCACAATGCCAAAAGATATAGAGAATTTATGTGATAAATACATGAAGGATCCTATACTTATTGAAGTAGAAGAAGAAAATGAAGCGGCGGATAATATATGTCAAGAAAGATATAATGTAAATGAAATGGATAAAATAAATCTTTTAAGAGATATTACCATAGTAGAAAACCCAGATAGTTGTATTATATTCTGCAACACAAAACAAAAGGTTGATGAACTTTATAGTGAGCTTTCTAAGCTCCAGTACACTTGTAGAAAAATACATGGTGGAATGGAGCAAGATGACAGATTAAGAATAATGAATGGTTTTAAGAAAGGTTATTTTAGATATCTTGTAGCAACAGATGTTGCAGCAAGAGGGATAGACGTAGATAACATTACACTTGTAGTTAATTATGATCTACCGGAAGATAAGGAAAGTTATGTTCACAGGATAGGAAGAACTGGACGCATCGGCAAGCTGGGTACAGCAATTACTTTTGTAACACAAAATGAGTCTAGATTTTTAAATGATATACATCAATATATCGGTAAAGAGATTCCTTTGAAGGAAAGCCCAGAAAAAGAAATTGTGAATAATGCCAAAGAAGAATTTACTTTTAAAATGAATACAGCACCTGAAATTAAAGAAACAAAAGGCTCAGAGCTTAGCCAAGAGATTATGAAGTTGCATATTAATGCAGGTAAGAAAACAAAGATGAGAGCCATGGATATCGTAGGTACACTTTGCAGTATTGAAGGCATGACCAAAGCAGATATAGGAATCATCAATATAGTTGATATATCTACTTTTGTAGAAATATTAAATAATAAAGGTGAGGCAGTGTTCCAAAAGTTGCAGAATACACCTATCAAGGGCAGACTTCGCACAGTAAGTAAAGTGAATAGCACGTTGTCTTAGCCGGATACTTGGCAGAGACTCAACGGGACTGACTTCTTTTGAGGAAGTCCGTCCAGACCTGCTAGCCTAGCTGATCTAGTATTTATCAGAGAAATGCTATTTACCAATGGTGTTAGACATGGTGACACCCTTCTCTCTTAAGAAGGGCGCTGTGGGGTGAAGGATATTACCGGAAGTGGCTGACAAGTTGTCTTAGTGGATACCTTACCTAGTGTATCCGTACAAGCATACTTGATGAAAAGAAAGGTATATGGAGATATAGATGTATAATATCTTGTAATGAGGGTAATATAGAATTAATAACTTATTAAATTAGATATAATACTCCTTGTCGCTGAGAAACAACGATGATTATGAGTAACAAATTAGTTGAAAAAAATGTCGAAAAATGTAGTTGACATATTTAAATTAAGGTGTTAAGATAATGAAGTTGTCAAACGGCAGCAAACAAAACAAGTAACTTGGTCTTTGAAAATTAAACAGAGGAAAATAAATATAAACCAGCAATTCTAGCTGAAATTTTAAATTTCAGTTAAATAAGTAAATGTCACAATTTA
>JACMJL010000166.1 GCA_014380625.1 Clostridiaceae bacterium | reverse complement strand
TTTAGACAGAGAATGAGTTCTGCAAATGGCAGAAACGTTATTAGAAGAAGAAGACAAAAAGGTAGAAAAAAATTGACAGCATAAGGGCCGCTTAAGTGGCCTTTTTCTGTAATTGCAAAGAAGGAGTACATGTGCATGAAAATCGAAAAATTGAGAAAAAACTCTGAGTTTAGAGCAGTGTACAGAAGAGGTAAGTCTTTTTCTAATAGTATTTTAGTATTATATGTTTTTAAAAACTATAAAAATAAAGATATAAATAGGCTAGGAATTTCGGTTAGTAAAAAAGTTGGATGTAGTGTAGTGAGAAATAGAGTTAAAAGATTAATTAGAGAAAGTTATAGATTAAATAAATATAGATTTAAAACTGGGTATGATTTTATTTTTATTGCTAGAACTACAATTAAAGGGAGAAATTACTTAGAAACAGAGAAGTGTCTTATTGATTTACTGAACAAGTTCAAATTGGTAAATTAAATTTACCTAACATAAGGTAGGTAATAGTTATGAAAAAAGTTCTAATTAGTTGTATTAGATTTTACAGGAAGTTTATATCTCCATTAAAAAGACCAAGTTGTAGATTTTACCCTACCTGTTCTCAATATACATTAGAAGCTATTGAGAAATATGGAGCCTTTAAAGGAGGCTTTATGGGTATTAAAAGAATTTTAAAATGTCATCCTTATAATGAAGGTGGATATGATCCTGTAAAATAAGTGTATTTTAGGAGGGTAAAAGTTTGAATATTTTTGATCCAATCATTGAGTTTCTTTATAATTGTTTTCTTTTTATTCACGATAAAGGTATAGCTGTTGTTATTACTAATAAAAATTATTCATATGGTATAGCTATAATAGTATTTACTATAATTATTAGAATAATTTTATTGCCACTTGGTATTAAGTCTATGAAATCACAATTAAAAATGACTGAAGTTCAACCTGAAGTAAAAAAACTTCAGGAAAAATATAAAAAGGACCCAGCAAAATTAAATGAAGCAACTATGAAATTGTATAAAGAAAAGGGAGTTAATCCTTTAGGGGGATGCCTTCCACTATTAGTACAAATGCCAGTGTTAATGGCACTGTATACTGTTTTCAGAAAAGATGTTTTTATAGGTCATTCTTTTTTATGGATAGGGGATTTATCAAAGACAGATTTAACACAAGTACATAGGTACTTCATTTTAGCAATCCTTTCTGGTGCTACGACTTACATATCTTCTACTTTGCTTGCTGCAAAGGGAGATAGTGCTCAGGCAAAACAGGCAAGTACTATGAACATAGTAATGGGTGGTTTTCTTACTTTCATGAGTTTAAGTATGCCTGCATCTTTAGTACTATATTGGGTGTTCGGTAACCTATTCCAAATTGGTCAAACTATAGTTATCAAAAAGAGTAATAAAAAGTCTTTAGAAGAAGCCTAGGGGGTATTGATTTCTATGAAAGTTATTGAAATGAATGGTCGTAATGTTGAAGAGGCCACAAAAAACGCTTTAGAAGAGCTTAAACTCACAGCTGATAAGGTTAAAATTGAGGTAATTGATGTAGGAAACAAAGGATTATTTAATTTAATAGGTTTCAAACCATCAAAAATTAGAGTAACAGTTAAAAGAGACTATATTAATGATGCAAAAGTATTTTTGACAGATGTTTTGAAAGCAATGAATATATTAGCAGAAATTAAGATTAGTGAAACTGATGACGTTATAAAAATATCATTAACAGGACCAGATATGGGAATAATGATTGGATATAGAGGAGAAACCTTAGATTCTCTTCAATACTTATTGAGTTTACTCATTAATAAAGGTAAGGAAGAAAAGTATAAAAGGGTTGTTCTTGACACTGAAAATTATAGGGCTAGAAGAGAAGATACCTTAAGAAGGCTTGCTTTAAAGGTTGCTAGCAAAGTTAAGACTTCAGGTAAATATCTTAAACTTGAGCCAATGAATCCTTATGAGAGAAGAATAATTCATGCTTCCTTACAAGGTGACCTTTACATAGAGACATACAGTGAAGGTGATGAACCATTTAGAAGAGTCGTTGTTGATTTAAAGAAAGCCTAAAAGGCTTTCTTTTTTAAACTTAGAGAGGAGAATAATAATGAAAGAATTCGATACTATCACAGCTATCTCTACAGGTCTTTGTGAGGGTGGTATCTCTATAATTAGAATTAGTGGAGATAGATCAGTTGATATAATAAGTAATATGTTTCAAGGTAAAAATGATAGAAGTATTCAGGATATAAAAAGTTATACTATGAGATATGGACATATAGTTAGCGTGGAAACAAAGGAAGTCATTGATGAAGTTATTGTATCCTTTATGAAGGGCCCTAAAAGTTTTACCGGTGAGGATACCATTGAAATTAATTGTCATGGTGGTTTAATACCTTCAAATAGAATTTTACAAGAAGTAGTTAAACAGGGAGGCAGGCCTGCAGAACCTGGCGAATTTACAAAGCGAGCTTTTTTAAATGGAAGGATTGACCTAAGTCAAGCTGAGGCTGTAATTGATATTATAAGGTCTAAAACAGAATTATCCATGAAAGCTGCTATTTTGCAGTCTGAGGGAAAAATTTCCCGGGAAATTCAGAAATTAAGACAAAGACTTCTAGAAATAATTGCTCATATTGAAGCAACTGTGGATTTTCCAGAGGATGATTTAGAAGAGGTTACCTCAGTGCAGGCTCAAGATAAGCTTAGGAATATATTAACTAATATTGAGGAATTAATTAATTCTGCAGATGAGGGTAAAATTTTAAGAGATGGACTCAGTACGGTAATTGTAGGTAAACCAAATGTAGGTAAATCATCTTTACTCAATGCTCTTTTAAGTGAAAATCGAGCAATTGTTACTGATGTACCAGGTACAACAAGAGATGTTATTGAGGAATATATAAATATTGATGGAATTCCTATTAAAATTGTTGATACTGCAGGAATTAGAGAAACGGATGATCTAGTTGAAAAAATTGGCGTAGAAAAAACTAAAGAAAAAATCAATGAAGCTGACCTTATTATACTTATGTTAGATTCAAGTAATGTAATTACTGAGGATGATAGGGAAATAATTAAGTATATAAAGGATAAGAAATACATTATACTATTAAATAAGAGTGATATAGGTGTTAATTTAAATAGGGAAGAGTTATTAAACTTAGATTCTATTAATATTATAGAGACCTCTATTAAATTAGGTTTAGGCCTTGATGATTTAAAGCGTATTATAAAAGAATTATTTTTTAAAGGGGATATTAAAAACAAAGAAGTATTTATTTCCAATTCTAGACATAAAGAAGCATTAGTTAGGGCAAGAATTAGTATTAGATTAGCTATTTCTGCACTTGGTAATACTTTTGCTATTGACCTGGCTTCAATTGACCTTAGAAATGCTTGGAGCTATTTAGGAGAAATATCCGGTGAAACACTGGAAGAAGATATAATAGATAAAATTTTTAAAGAATTTTGTATTGGAAAGTAGGGATTACTTGTGAAGTATTTTGCTGGTAGTTATGATGTAATAATAATTGGTGCAGGTCATGCAGGTTGTGAGGCAGCTCTTGCAAGTAGCAGACTAGGCTGTAAAACTTTAATTTGCACTATGAATTTAGATAGTGTGGCCATGATGCCGTGTAATCCTAACATTGGTGGAACTGCAAAAGGTCATCTTGTAAGGGAAATTGATGCACTTGGCGGTGAAATGGGTATTAATATAGATAACACTTTTCTTCAAATGAGGATGCTTAACACTTCTAAAGGACCTGCAGTTCATTCTTTAAGAGCTCAAGCAGATAAAAAAAAGTACTCTAATAGAATGAAGCATGTACTTGAAAAGGAAAAAAACATAACTCTAAGACAGTTAGAAGTTGTGGATATTGAATTAGAAGAGGGTAAAGTTAAAGGGGTTCTAACAAAGAATGGTGCTTACTTTGAAACTAAGTCAGTAGTTCTTTGTACTGGAACCTATCTTAAGGGGAAAATCATTATAGGAGATATTAGTTATAGTGGTGGACCTAGTGGATTATATCCTGCAAATGACTTATCACAAAGTTTACTAGATATGGGGATTTCCCTTAGAAGATTTAAAACTGGAACCCCTGCTAGAATAAACAGTAGAACTGTAGATTTTACTAAAATGATTGAACAAACTGGAGATATTAAAATAACCCCATTTTCTTTTATGAGCGAAAGTATAGAAAAGGAACAAATATCTTGTTATTTAACCTACACTAACAATGATACTCATAATGTTATTAGAGAAAATATAGAGAGATCTCCACTTTATAATGGTTCCATTAAAAGCGTTGGACCAAGATATTGTCCCTCTATAGAAGATAAGGTTATGAGATTTCCTGATAAGGAAAAACATCAAATTTTTATTGAACCTGAAGGTGTGGATACTGAAGAAATGTATGTAGGTGGAATGTCTAGTTCGCTGCCAGAGGATGTGCAGATTCTTATGTTAAGAACTTTACCAGGTCTTGAAAATGTGGAAATGATGAGAACTGCTTACGCTATTGAATATGATTGTATTGATCCTACCCAATTGAAGCTTTCTTTAGAGTTTAAGGATATTGAAGGATTATTTTCTGCAGGTCAATTAAATGGTAGTTCTGGATATGAAGAAGCGGGTGCGCAGGGATTAGTTGCAGGTATTAATGCTGCCTTAAAGGCAATGGACAGAGCTCCTTTTGTTTTAAGCCGTTCTGATGCATATATTGGAGTGCTGGTGGATGATTTAGTAACAAAGGGAACTAATGAACCTTATAGAATGATGACGTCTCGGGCAGAATATAGATTGTTACTTAGACAAGATAATGCAGACTTAAGATTAACAGAATTTGGATTTAATATAGGGCTGGTATCGGAAAATCGATATACTAAGTTTATTAGCAGAAAAACTTTCATTGAAGATGAAGTTAATAGAATTAAGAATGTAAAAATTACCAATAAAACAGAAGTTAATGAATTCTTACTTTCCATTGGATCTGAGACACTTAAAAAACCTTCCTCATTGTATGAATTAATTAAAAGACCTGAACTTGATTATTTGAAGGTAGAAGAGTTAGATATAGATAGACCTAAGTTAAGTATAGATGTAACGGAAGAAGTAAACATAATATCTAAATATGAGGGCTATATAGAAAAACAATTAGAACAAGTAAAGCAATTTAAGAAGTATGAAAATAGGTTACTAAAGGATATTGATGACTATGCTGATATTAAGGGGTTAAGGTTAGAAGCTATACAAAAACTTAATAAATTGAAACCTGTAAGTATAGGTCAAGCGTCTAGAGTATCTGGGGTTTCGCCTGCAGATGTGTCAGTTTTAATGATATACCTTGAACAATTGAATAGAACTAAAAATAAAGAAAGTTAGAATGGTGAAAGTTTATGGATTATTTTCAGTTAATGAAGGCATCTTGCGAGGATGTAAATTTAACGCTTGATGAAACAAAATTTAATGGCTTTGTTACCTATATGAAGCTTTTACAGGATTGGAATGAAAAGATAAATTTAACTTCTATTATAGAAGATGAGCAAATTATTAAAAAACATTTCATTGATTGTATTAAGATATTTAAGTTAAAAGAAATAACTAATTCATTAGTGCCTAGTGGAGATAAAGCAAAGCGTAAGAGAATAATCGATATAGGCACAGGTGCAGGATTTCCCGGGATACCTATGAAAATTATGGTTCCTGAATTAAATATAGTGCTACTGGATTCGTTAAATAAAAGAATCAATTTTTTAAATGAAGTTATTAATACTTTAAACCTCCAAGATATAAGTGCAATTCATGGAAGAGCTGAAGATTTCGCAAGGGATAACTTTTATAGGAATAACTTTGATTTCGCAGTTTCGCGAGCAGTAGCTAATTTAGCTGTTTTAAGTGAATTATCGTTACCTTACGTTAAGGTTGGAGGATATTTTATTGCTATGAAGGGTCCATCTGTTGAGGAAGAGATAATTAATTCTAAAAATGCCCTTGACCGATTAGGTGGAAAAATTGAAGAAATTATAAAAGTGGATATTGAAGATACTGACTTAAAACATAACATTGTTGTTATTAAAAAGTTTAAAGCTACATCTAATTTATATCCTAGGAAAGCAGGTCTTATTAATAAAAATCCTTTATAATAATGTAAAAATTTGTAATTTAATTTTTTGCGAAAAAAGAAGGTTTTTTGTGACAAATGGTGAATTGTTAATAAAAGGAAATTAAAGAGGGATGGTACGCTATGAATAATAATATAAATTATATTTCTACTGAAATAATATTCCCTAATATATATCAACCAAGAAAGTATTTTAATGAGGAGGCTATTGATGAACTAGCCTTATCTATAAAAAACTATGGAATTATTCAACCTTTAACTGTTAGAAAGATGAGTGAATATCGTTATGAATTAGTGGCCGGAGAGAGAAGACTAAGAGCAGCAAAAAAGTTAGGTCTCAAAGAGGTACCTACGATAATCGTTGATATTACAGAAAAGGATTCAGCTGCAATTGCATTATTAGAAAACTTGCAAAGAGAAGATTTAAATTTTATTGAAGAAGCTGAAGCATTTTATAATTTAATTCAGGACCATTCCTACACTCAAGAGCAGCTTGCTGAAATTATGGGTAAAAAGCAGTCCACCATTGCAAACAAGTTAAGGTTATTAAAGCTGGACAAGGATATTAGAAAAGTTTTATTGGAAAATAAATTAACTGAACGACATGCAAGAGCTTTACTAAAAATTCAGGATGTTCCATTGCAAAAGAAAATATTAGAAGTTGTAATAAAAAAATCTTTAAATGTTAAAGGTATAGAAGATTTAATTGATAAAGAATTATTAAAATCATCTAATCCTAAGAATTTAAAAGATGGAAAGAAAAAAATTAAAGGTGTTTTCTCTTCAAGGGTATATATTAATACAATTAAGCAAGTTTTTGATAAGTACGGTATAGATGCTAATTATAAATCTAAAGAATTGGAAGATTGCATCGAGGTAACTATATTAATACCAAAAAAATAAAATGTTTCACGTGAAACATTAAATATATTAACAAAGAGATAATTTATTTAATTATCTCTTTTCTTATTGCTCATATCAATATATAATACAAATATATGATTAATTAAAGGCGGTGAGATAATGAAGGTAATTTGTATTTTTAACCAAAAAGGTGGAGTTGGGAAAACTACTACTACTATAAATCTTTGTGCGAATTTAGCTATTAAAGGACACAGAATTTTAATTATCGACATAGACCCACAAGGTAATACTACTAGTGGATTAGGAATAGATAAAGGTGGGTTAGACAATTCTATTTATGACATTTTAACTACAGACGCTAAGGTTAGTGAATCAATAATTCAGACTGAAATAATTGAAAATTTATATCTTTTACCATCAACTAAAGAACTATCTGGTGCAGAAGTTGAATTAATTAGTGTCATTAATAGAGAAGCTGTGTTAAAAAGCAAACTATCTGAGGTTAGTGATAAATTTGATTATATATTTATTGATTGTCCTCCATCTTTAGGAATTCTAACAGTTAATGCTCTTAGTGCAGCTGATAGTGTACTAATTCCAATTCAATGTGAGTTTTATGCTTTGGAAGGAGTCGGTCAACTTTATAATACAATTCAATTAGTGAAGAAGTCTCTTAATAAGAATATTTATATTGAGGGTGTATTAATGACTATGTATGATAACCGCAATAACCTATGTAATGAAGTAGTAAATGAGGTTAAAAAGCATTTTACTGAAAAAGTATTTAAAACAATGATTCCAAGAAATATTAGACTGGCTGAATCCCCTAGTTTTGGACTTCCCATTTGTTTATATGATGATAAGTGCAAGGGCGCTGAAGCATATGAAAAATTTACTAAAGAGTTTTTAAGTAGACAACGAGGAGGAAATATTTAATGAGTAAAAAGTATGGACTTGGTAAAGGTTTAAGTGCACTTATACCAGATGATATAATTGAACAAACTAATGTTAATGATCTACTTATTGATTTAAATTTAATAAGAGCTAATAATGAGCAACCAAGAAAATATTTTGATGAAGAAAAAATTAATAATTTGGCTCAGTCAATTAGTGAACATGGTATAATTCAACCTCTTGTATTAAATAAAGAAGGAGAATTCTATTATATAATTGCAGGTGAAAGAAGATGGAGAGCTGCAAAGCGATTAGGACTTAAAGAAGTTCCTGCTGTTGTAATGAATTTAAGTCATAGAGATGTTCTGGAAGTTTCACTTATAGAGAATGTCCAAAGAGAAGATCTAAACCCTATTGAAGAGGCTATCGCCTATGATAAGTTGTTTTCTGAATTTAATTTAACTCAAGAAGAATTATCATTAAAGATTGGTAAGTCTAGAGTATCTATTTCTAACTGTTTAAGGTTACTAAATTTAGATAAGAGAGTTCAAGAATATTTAATTGATAGCGTTATCTCAGAAGGTCACGGAAGAGCTCTTCTAGGTCTAGAAGATAAGGAATTACAATATAATATATCAAAGAATATAATTGATGAGGGTTTAAATGTTAGACAGACGGAAGCTTTAGTGAGAGAAATTATAAAAAATTCATTGAATAAAGAAGTTACCGAAATTGAAACTAAAAAGCAAAACCCATATCATCTAGAAATTAAGAACAAACTTGAGAGTCACTTTGGAACCAAAGTTTTAATGTCTAATAATAAAAACAGAGGAAAGATTCAAATTGAGTACTATTCTGAAGATGATTTACAAAGAATAATAGATATATTGAAGTTATAATGTTTCACGTGAAACAATTATAAAGGGGGGTTCGAAGTGGATATAATTAATGAGATTAGCAAATGGCAGTCATATATAACAATTGCATTGATAGTAGTAGTGATATTATTGTTCATAATCTGTATTGTATTATTAAAGGCAATAGGTAAGTCAGAAGATAAATATAGAAAGTTCATGCGAGGTGTTAATGGTAAAAACATTGAGGAATTAGTTATAAGTTATTTAGATAGAGTAGATGAATCACAAAGAATTGCTTTAGAAACAAAAGAGAAATGTGATTTCATAGATCAAAGATTACAAGGATGTTTTCAAAAGACTTCAATATTAAGATACAAAGCTTTTGATAATGTAGGAAGTGATTTAAGTTTTTCAATTTCACTGTTAGATAATTATAATAATGGTTTTATCCTTACAGGTATATATGGAAGAAATGATAGTACAACTTATGCTAAGCCAATTGATAAGGGTTTGTCACGATATGATCTATCTGAAGAAGAAAAAGAAGTGTTAGAAAAAGCAATAAATAAAAGTTAAATTAGAATAGAAAACCTTTTTTATGGGAATATTATCATAAAGGAGGTTTTTATTTATGACAGTATGTGTAGCTAATGAACTAAATTATGTTAAAATAGAACTTGAAAAAAGAGGATATATTGTAATTAGTAAATTGAGTGAAGCACCATGTAAAGCAATTATATGTAATTTAAAGAATGGAGGTTTGATAAATTATAATCTCCAAAACTCAATTAAAGCAGAAGGAACAATAATAATAGATAGTGGCTGTAAAACCATAGATGAAATAGAATATATACTTAATAATAGAGTATACAGCTCACTGTTATAAATAAGGCATCTATAAAAAGGTTTAAAGTCAATTTGCTAGTGAATTTCCACCAGATTGCGTCGCAGAAGCTAAGAATGCACAATTGTAATTGGTAACTGTGACTTTTATCCGGCGAAAAGTATTCATGGCATTTTTGGCTTGTTATTTTATTTCAGATGCCAAAAGTTTTTCTGAAACTAAAGTTTTTGTATTTAGAGTTTTTCTGCCACCTACAGTTTTTAATATAGAGTGATAAATTCCATTAGAAATAACGTCAGCTAGTTTCATAACAGTGTAGAGTCTAGTGTTTTGAAGTACCATAAACTCTAAAGCTCCTGAAATATTTA
This sequence comes from Clostridiaceae bacterium, assembly GCA_014380625.1. Taxonomy (GTDB): domain Bacteria; phylum Bacillota; class Clostridia; order Clostridiales; family Clostridiaceae; genus JACMJL01. The sequence continues at coordinate 3,306 of JACMJL010000166.1, read as the reverse complement.
CTATGCCAGTAATGCTCAAGTCCCCAACTTTAGGCAGATCTTTGTTCATAGCAGAACCAGGCAGAAGTGGTTTAGCCTCAATAAAAATCTTGCCAACATTTTGTAAACTCCCAAGACAAGCGTCTATAGCAATAACATAAGGGTTTTCATAGGTAGAATAAATTGATGAAATTGTGTCGCATAAATTTTTAGCATGAATAGGTTTCTCTAAATTGCCATAAAAAAATATATTATCCCGAGTGATAAATTTTAATTTTTCACCTACAAGTGGACCGAGACTATCCCCTGTAGACCTATCAGTACCTATACATAAAAATATAATCGTTCTATGGGATCGAACTAATACAGAAAGATGCTCTGTTAAAATATCACGAAATTCAAAAGTTGAGTTGCGTTCCATTGAATCAATTTCACATTTTTTAATATTCATAAAAAAACCTCCCATTAGATAATTTTATCCAAAATGGAAGGAATTATTCATAAAATTAAATATTATTAGAAAGAGTGTTAATTGAGGATAAAAGAAAATCTAAATCAGCCTTATTATGAAAGGGTCCAAAACTAAAACGTACAGTTCCACTTGGAAAGGTTCCAATAGTTTTATGGGCAAGGGGTGCACAATGTAGCCCACTTCTTGTCATGATGTTATAATTATTACTAAGTAAAAAAGAAAATTCTGAGTTATCCATAGCTGAATGTTTTAGGGAAATTACAGAAGTTTTACTTTTACTATCTTTAGGACCAAAAAGAATGACATTTTTTATATTAAGTATGTTTTTAATAAAGTAGTCTGTAAGATACTCTTCACTTTGTTGAATTGCTAAAAGGCCATTAGAGTTTATGTAATTAATACTTGCTAGTAGTCCAGCAATTCCAGGTGAATTTAAAGTTCCGCATTCAAACTTGTCTGGTAAGAAGTTAGGTTGTTGAAGAGAGTTAGAAGTACTGCCCGTTCCGCCTTCATAAAAGGTGGAAGCTTCTTCATTAAGAATATCATCAATAAGAAAACCTCCAATACCTTGAGGTCCTAGTAAACCTTTATGACCAGTGAAGCATAGGGCATTGCAATTTATGGCTCTAAAGTCCACAGGTATACTTCCACAGCTTTGGGCAGCATCAATTATTAAGTAAATACCTCTCTTTTTACATATTTTCCCAATTAGTTCTATATGTTGAATAGTTCCGACAACATTTGATGCATGAGATAGAATAACAAGACGGGTATTGGTCTTAATATGATCATTGAAGGTATTAATATCCAATAAGCCTTCTGTAGAACAAGGTAATACATCAAGATCAAAGTTAATGGAATTTTTTAGAGCGTATAATGGTCTTAGCACCGAATTATGTTCCATGGTGGTAGTAATAACATGCCAATGGGGTTTTATTATACTTTTAATTAAGATATTTAAAGCATGAGTTATATTTAAAGTAAATATAACATTTTCAGGTTTAGGAAAGTTAAAAAAATTAGCCAGTGCTTCACGGGTATTATAAACCAATCTATCCGCATTTAGTGCTGTGCTGTAAGCTCCTCTACCCGGGTTAGTACCTATGTTTACCATGTAATCTAAAATGGCCTCATGGACTTGCTGTGGCTTAGGAAAGCTAGTAGCTGCATTATCAAAATATAAATTCAAAAATATCACCTCAAAAAAATAGTATTTGTATTTATTTACTGAGAAAAAGTTTGCTATAATATAGTATACTATAGCATAAAGAAAGATTATAAAAAATGAGGGTGGTTACAATGGAAGAGTTTTATTTATTAACATTTAAGAATACTCACGATGCGATAGGTTGCGAAAAGCTGCTTAAGGAAAAAAAATTAATGCTTCAAATTATGCCGACGCCCACCTCTATGACTAAAAGTTGTGGCATTAGTATAAAGGTATCAAAGGAATCAATTGAAGAGATTAAAGCTCTAATTAATAGGAATGAACTAAGCGTAAAAGTTATATATTTATATATTGAAAGACAATTTACAGTTATAAATATTGATAAGTAAAGGAGTAATGTATGAGTCTTAAAATTTGGGTATTTAATTCACTGATAGATTTATTTAATCCGGAAAATAATTTTATGAGTGTGGATTTCCTTGAGGAAAAAGCAAGGTTTATTCTCTATAAAGCCTTGGTAGTTTTGAGTATAGTCATAATAATGTTTTTAACAATAAAAATCGGTTGCCTAATAATAAGTAAATTCGTAGAGAAACAAAATAATTTAAGGTACTCTTTAAATATTGGTAAAGCTAAAACTTTAGGGGCGGTTTTAGGAAGTATATTAAGGTATTTCGTTTATTTTTTTGGCATAGTAGCAATTTTTACAGAATGCTTTGGAACAATTAGCTTAACCTTTGCAGGTATAGGAGGAGTTGCTGTAGGTTTTGGTGCTCAGAATCTAATAAAAGATATAATTAACGGATTTTTCATTTTGTTTGAAGACCATTTCACAGTGGGAGACTATATAGAAATACAAGGGAAAAGTGGTGTAGTTGAGAGTGTTGAGCTTAGAGTAACTAAAATAAAGGGTCTAAACGGTGATTTACATATAATACCTAATGGGCTAATAACTACTGTAACCAATCATTCTAGGGGGGCAATAGGAATGTTAGTAGCAGTAGATCTGCCTCACTCAGAGGATATGGATAAGGCTATTGATATAATTAATGAGGTATGTAAAAAACTTGCAGACGGTTGTTGGGATGTAATTGAGGGACCTACAGTTTTAGGAATATCAGATCTAAAAGAAAATTTCTATACAATAAAGGTAGCAGGAAAAGTAAAGCCAATGACACAATGGGAGAATGAAAATAAACTAAGATTAGAAATAAAAAGAGCACTAGATAAAGCAGGAATAAGACTGGCTTATTCTAAAACTGAATTTGTGAAGGACGTGCAAAATGGACAAGAACTTTAACCTTGGGGACATTGTAGAAATGAAAAAAGGGCATCCTTGTGGAAGTAATGAGTGGGAAATAAAAAGAGTGGGTGCTGATATTAAGATAAAATGCTGTAAATGTGCACGACTTGTTATGATACCTAGAGTTAAATTTCAAAAGGATATAAAAAAGATTTTAAGAAGTGCAGAATAAGTGTTGCTTTTTGGGTGAACAAATGGTAACATATTAATTTGTAATCCCTGCTGTAGAAAATACAGCCGTAGTCCAGGGGGAGGAGGTGAAAACTAATGAACAAATATGAAACTATATTCATATTACACCCATCATTAGACGAGGAAGCTATAAAGGCTAACATTGAAAAGTTTAAAGGTGTAATTGAAAACAATAAAGGTGTTATTGAAAAC
>JACMJL010000165.1 GCA_014380625.1 Clostridiaceae bacterium | reverse complement strand
TTATTACAGTTTCACCGTAACTAATAAAAAGTGCACAATCAGAAAGCATTCCAGTTTTACCAAATTCTACTTTTATATTTCTTCCAGCTACAGTAGTTTCAAGTATATGACTCATGCATATACCCCCTTTCAATTATGTTCATTTATTTTTTATTAATAGTATATCAATTAAAGATAATTTAAAAGAAAGAGCGGTCACCCGCTCTAATTACTTTCTTAAACCTAATCTCTCAATTAAAGAACGATATCTTACAACATCTTCAGCTGCAAGGTAGTTACTAAGACCTCTTCTTTGTCCAACCATCATTAAAAGACCTCTTCTTGAGTGATGGTCCTTCTTATGCATTTTTAAATGCTCATTTAGGTGATTGATTCTTTCAGTAAGTAAAGCAATCTGTACTTCTGGTGAACCAGTATCTCCTTCGTGTCTTGCATATGCCTTGATTAATTCTTCTTTTCTTTCTTTATTCATGTTTACACCTCCATATATTATCCCCTATCTCCATGAATACCGTTGGTGATTCAGTATTCTTAGCGAAAGGTTCCCAACAAGTATTATAACAAACTAATTTAGAAAAGTAAATTAGTTTGTTATATTAATTTTTAAATTTCTATTTCTTGCTTTTCAGCATAAAGTTTATCTTTCCTAAGTTCAAAAATTAATTCATCTAAAGAATCAAACTTTTTTTCATCTCTAAATTTATTTTTAAAATAAACTCGAACATTTTCACCATATATAAACTTATCAAAATCTAATATATAAGTTTCTATACTTAGCTTTTTTCCATCAACTGTAGGATTAAAGCCTACATTAGTAATTCCTTTATACAATACACCGTTATAATCCACAATAGTGTAATATACACCTCCAGAAGGTAAAAGAAAACTTTTGTCGTAATCTAAATTAATAGTAGGAAATCCGATAGTCCTACCTAATTGTTTTCCTTTGATTACTTTCCCTTCTAGCATATAGGGACGACCAAGTAGCTTATTTGCTTCATGTACCTCTCCTTCAGAGATAAAATGTCTTATTTTTGAACTGCTTATAATTTCTCCATAAAGTTTTACAGCATCCATTATATAGAGCTTAAATCCAAATTTAACACTTAATTTCTTTAAAAGATCTATATCCCCTAGATTTTTATATCCAAATCTATAGTTAAATCCAACAACTAAACCTTCAACCCCATAATGCTTTAAAAGATTTTCTACAAACTTTTCTGGAGATAACTTCATATACTCAATATTAAAATTAACAAGATTTAGAATTTCTAGTTCGGATTTTTCTAAGAGTTCAATTTTATATTCATTGCTACATAATAATTTAGGTACCATTTCTTCATTAATAATTGTAAGCGGATGATTTTTAAAGGTATAGACCATACTTTTAGTCCCATGAGATTTTTTAGCAAGATCAATAGCTTTGTTAATCAATGACATATGTCCAAGGTGAAGTCCATCAAAACTTCCTAAGGCTATATACGTATGATTCTTCAAAACCTCATTAAAATTATCCTCTAAAATTATCATATTCTCACTCCTGAAATAATAATTTTTTCATCTTAAATCCACTTTTATACAGGCTACCTAAGCCGAAAAATTCATTATCCTTAAAAAAAACTCTATAAACTTGATCTTCTTTTAATTGGTCAGTAACTTCCTTATCATATATACTAACACCATTTAATAACTGTTTTTTCAGGGTGCCATCAAGTATTAATATCGGATAGTCTCCCAAAGCATCTTCAATGGAAATAATGTTGTTAACAATATTATCCTCTGTTAATGCATCAAGAGGTATTGAATTTTCCACTTCAAATATACTTGTTTTGATGCGTTCTAGGGCCCACATAGCCCCGCCACATTTTAGTTGTTCCCCAATATCGTAGCATAAACTTCTTATGTAAGTACCTTTAGAGCATTTAACTATGAATGAAACATAGGGAAGTTTTATCTCTAGAATTTCGATATCAAATATAGTTATTTTTCTTTCTTTTCTTTCAATCTCAATTCCTTTTCTTGCTAATTCATAAAGTCTTACTCCATTAACCTTAAGAGCACTGTACATAGGTGGAATTTGTGCAATCTCACCTATAAAGCCCTTAATAACCTGGGTTACTTCCTCTTCAGTTAAGTTCACATCAGATTCACTAATAATTTTACCTTCTCTATCATAGGTATCAGTAATAACCCCAAGTCTTAATAAAGTTTTGTACTCTTTGCTTCCATTCATAATATAATCTACAATCTTAGTGCCCTTTCCAATACAAATAGGAAGAACGCCAGCAGCAGCTGGATCTAGAGTTCCAGTATGTCCAACTTTTTTTGTGTGGGCTAATTTTCTAATCTTCCAAACAACATCAAAGGATGTAATTCCTTCAGGTTTATATACATTGATTACGCCATCCATTGTATCAACTCATTTTCGATAGTTTTAACAATAATGCCTTCTGCTTCATCAATATTTTTATTTAAGGAGAGTCCAGAAGCTTTACAATGGCCACCACCACCAAAAACTTCTGCTATCTTCCTAACATCTACTTTGTTTTTTGATCTTAAACTAGCTTTAACTCCATCATCTATTTCCTTTATTAATACTACAACTTCTACAGTATCTATTTGCATACCAAAAGGAAGTACATCTGAAGTATCCACGTTCCCTGATAAATTCAAATTATTAACTATGTTTTTCGTTAGTTTCATTATACAAATTTTATCGTTATGAACTAATTTCATACTACCAATTAAAGCTCCATAAAGTTTTATTCTTTCATAGCTTTTGTTTTCATAAATGATTCTATACATCTCATCTACATTAACACCACAATTTATTAAATCACCGGCAATAGTATGGGTTACAGATGTTGTATTAGAAAATCTAAAAGAACCAGTATCAGTTAATAATGAGGTATATAGACACTCTGCAATATCCTTATCGATTTTTACACCTAAAATTTCTAGCATTTGATAAACAATTTCACCAACTGCAGCAGCATTAGTATCCACAAAATTTAAATCCCCATACATATCATTTGAAATATGATGATCTATATTTATAAGTAAATATTTTTTATGTTCAAGTTTTAAAGCTGCATTTATTCTTTGAAAATTCCCACAATCTAAAACTATTACACAATCTGCATCTGCTGGAGCTTCATTAACCCTACCATTCATCAATTCTGAATGTGATAGAAATTCATAGGAAGAGGAAATAGGGTCTATTGATAAGACACAAACGTCCTTTCCTAATTGTTTTAATCCAATAGCAAGAGCTAAAACACTACCAGCGGCATCTCCATCTGGAGATGTGTGGCAGGTTATGCATATCTTATTGCTATTCTTGATTTTGCTCAAAATATTATTCATCACCATTTGAGCTACTCTCCTTTATTTTATGAAGTATATCATTTATATGCATTCCTTGTTCGATGGTAGTATCTAATTCAAGCATTAACTGAGGAGTATGCCTTAGTTTTATTCTATGCCCTACTTCACGTCTAATGAACCCAAGGGAACTTTTTAAAGCTGTAAAGGTTTCTGCTTTGCTTTCTTCGTTTCCAAACAAGCTCACATACAGCTTTGCATACATTAAATCCTTAGTTACATCAACCTTAGTTACACTTATCATAGCAGTAATTCTAGGATCTCTAACATCATTTGAAATTATGCTGCTAATCTCTTTTCTCATTTCTTCATTTATTCTATCTGACCTGTATTTAGCCATACAAATCTATCTCCTTTAACTTTAAGCTTTAGCCTTTGGTTTTATTTCTTGCATTTCATAGGCTTCAATAATGTCGCCTTCTCTTATATCATTAAACTTTTCAATACTAAGACCACATTCATAGCCTGCTGCTACTTCCTTAGCATCATCCTTAAATCTCTTTAAAGAATTTAATGTTCCATCAAGAACTATAATACCGGATCTTAGAAGTCTGATACTTGCACCTCTAGTTATTTTACCATCAAGTACATAACATCCAGCTATAGTTCCAACATTAGAAACTTTATATATTTGCCTTATTTCTGTTCTACCAAGAATTACTTCTTTGTACTCAGGTTCAAGCATTCCTTCCATAGCTGCCTTTATATCATCAATGGCATTATAAATTATGCTATAAGTTTTAATTTCAACTGCTTCTTTATCTGCAAGTAAAAGAGCATTAGTATCTGGTCTTACATTAAATCCTATAATTATAGCATTTGATGCAGATGCTAGTGTTATATCGGTTTCTGTTATTGTGCCCACCGCACCATGAATAACTCTTACTTTTACAGAATCATTAGAAAGTTTCTCTAAAGTTTGTCTTATTGCTTCAAGAGAACCTTGAACATCAGCCTTAACAATAAGTCCTAATTCTTTAATTTTTCCTTCTTTAATTTGATTGTAAAGATCTTCAAGTGATACCTTATGAGTTGATTGTAAGTATTCACTTCGAAGCTTCATCTTTCTCTTATCAGCCAAATCTCTTGCAGTTTTTTCATCTTTTACTACAGTAAATCTATCACCTGCAGCTGGAACTTCTGATAAACCTAGTATTTCTACAGGTATTGATGGACCTGCAGTTTTAATCTTTTTACCTTTATCGTCAAACATGGCTCTAATTCTACCATAAGTTGAACCTACAAGGATAGAGTCTCCTACATGCAAAGTACCGTTCTGTACAAGCAAAGATGCCACTGGACCTCTTTGTTTATCAAGTTTTGCTTCAATAACTGTTCCTTTAGCATGTCTATTAGCATTTGCTTTTAACTCTTGTATTTCAGCTGTAAGAACTACCATTTCTAGAAGTTCATCTAAACCTTCTTTAGTACGAGCGGATACAGGTAAACATACAGTATCTCCACCCCAATCTTCTGATACAAGACCATATTGAGTTAATTCCTGCTTAACATTTTCAACATTTGCTCCAGCTTTATCAATTTTATTAATTGCCACGATAATTGGAACGTTAGCTGCTTTACAATGGTTTATTGCTTCAATAGTTTGTGGCATAAGACCATCATCTGCTGCAACTACTAAAATAACTATATCTGTTATTTGTGCTCCTCTTGCTCTCATTGCTGTAAAAGCTTCATGTCCTGGTGTGTCAAGAAAAGTTATTTTTTCTCCACTGATATTTACAGTGTAGGCACCAATATGTTGTGTAATTCCACCTGCTTCTGACTCAGTAACCTTAGCTTTTCTAATGGCATCTAATAAAGATGTCTTACCATGGTCAACGTGGCCCATAACGGTTACTACAGGAGGTCTCTTCTTACCTTCTTCTTTATCTTCAAATAAATCTTCTTCTTCTTCTGCAACTCCAAGATTTTCTGTTTCCTTTAGAATAAGTTTAAACTCAAATTTAGCAGCTAACTTTTGAGCTGTATTAAAATCAATTTCCTGATTCATACTTGCCATTACGCCAACAAACATGAGCTGTTTCATAACTTCATTTGTAGGTTTGTTAAACTTTTCCGCAATTTCTTTTACAGTGATTGTTTTGTCTATTTCAAGAATTTCAAAATCTTTTGCTTTTTCAGCAGCTATCTTTTGGTCCTTATTAACTTTTTCTTCTGCTTCTTGTTTTTTAGTTTTCTTGATTTTAACGTTACCTACTTCTTCTTCTAATATTTCCTCGTATTGTTCAACAAGTCCCTTTTTAGTTTCAACAGCTATTTCCTTATTTTCTACGGTATTTTGTTTTTTTGCATTTTCTATAATTAATTCTTTAATTAGCTCCGCATCCTCATCATCCACCACACTCATGTGATTTTTTACTTCTATATTGAATTCATTCATTAACAGTGTAATAAGTTCCTTACTTGAAATGTCTAATTCTTTTGCTAGTTCATGTACTCTTATTTTCGTCATATATACACCCCCAACTAATCAGTAATTAGTTCCTTCCATAATTTAATTAACTCTTCACTCATCTTCCAATCTGTAACTCCTATGACACCTATCTTTGACACACCGATACTATTACTTAAATCTTCACCATTAATATTATCGATTTTAAAAATATTATTTCTATCACAGAAACTAGTAAATTTATCTTTAGTATTTTGTGATACTTCATCAGATATTATTATAAGTTTAACTTTGCGGTATCTTATTCCATCCTCACATTTATTGTAACCTTCTAGCAATTTCCCTGCTCTTTTTGTCAATCCTAAAAATTGAAGGAATTTATTCTTCACTGGGAATCTCCTCTCTAAGTCTACTATAAAGTTCTTCCGGAATTTTAACTTCAAGGTTTCGTTCTAGCCTATGAGTTTTAAAGGCCTTTTCAAAACATTCCTTTTGTTTACAAATGTAAGCGCCTCTACCAGGTTTTTTTTCGGTTAAATCTAAGGAGACTTCACCCTCCTTATTTCTTACAACTCTTACCAATTCCTTTTTAGCTTTCATTTCCATGCAACCAGTACACATTCTTTGTGGTATTTTTTTATGTATCATAAAAAAAACACCTGCCTTTCGGTAAAATAAAATTATACTTGTGATTTACTTTTAATATCAATTTTCCAACCTGTCAGTTTAGCAGCAAGTCTTACATTTTGTCCTTCTTTACCTATAGCTAAGGATAATTGATTATCCTCTACAATTACTCTAGCTGACTTACTCATCTCATCAATTAATACTTCTATAGTTTTAGCAGGACTAAGGGCATTGGCTATAAATTCCTCAGGAAGCTTACTCCATTTTATTATGTCGATTTTTTCATTTTTTAACTCATTAACTATATTTTGAACTCTTACACCTTTAGGTCCTACACATGCACCCATAGGGTCCACATTTTCATCATTTGAGTAGACTGCAATTTTTGTTCTAAAACCGGCCTCTCTAGAAATACCTTTAATCTCTACTGTTCCATTGTATATTTCCGGAACTTCAAGTTCGAATAATCTTTTTACTAGACCTGGATGTGTTCTAGAAACAACAATTTGAGCTCCTTTAGTAGTATTTTTAACCTCAACAATATATAATTTAATTCTTTCATTAAAATTATAATCTTCATTAGGAATTTGCTCATTAGGTCCAAGGACTGATTCTATTCTACCTAAATCAATAAGTACATTACCCTTATCTTTTCTTAATATAGTACCACTAATTATATCATACTCTTTTTCAATAAATTCATTATATATAATACTTCTTTCAGCTTCTTTTATCCTCTGAATAACAACTTGTTTTGCTGCTTGTGCTGCAACCCTTCCAAAGGTTTTAGGTGTAACTTCAAGATCTACTACATCACCAATTTGATACCTTGGATTTACTTGTTTTGCTTCAGCTAAGGTTATTTCGCTAGAAATATCAAGTACATCCTCACTAACTGTTTTCTGAGAATACACATGGATATCTCCATTTTCTCTATTCATAGTAACCTTAACTAGTTGACTACTTCCAATAGTGTTAAGAAAATTCTTTTTATAAGCTGCTACCAATGCATCTTCAATGGTAGTAAACAATAGATCTTCATCTATACCTTTTTCTTTAACTATTTCTTTCAATGCCTCAATAAACTCTTGGTTCATCTTATTTATTGCCCCCCTCTTCCTTGTCAGTCAAACTTATGTTCTTAATCTTTTCTTTAGGAATCGATATATCCATAACCCCATCTTTAATAATAACTTGTTCCTCATCAAAGGATTTTAGCTCCCCTTGGACTTCTCTTTTACCATTAAGTAAGGAATTAAGTTGTATAAGTACGTATGCCCCCATAGATTTATTTAGATGATAATCATTAAATAAGGTTCTGTAAACACCGGGTGATGATACTTCTAGATAATAACCAAATGGAATAGGATCATCTTCGTCTAGCATAGCACTAATTGGTCTGCTCACTCTTTCACAGTCCTGAAGTGAAATTCCATTTTCACTATCAATGTATACTCTTAAGTAATCTTCTCCTTCCTCTTTCACTAGCTCAAGGTGATAAAACTCATAACCAAGACTAGTAACCTTTGGCTCGATTAATTTATTTAGTTGCTGGATTAAAACTTCATTGTCCATAAAATCCCCTCCTTTTATATGTTCTGCAATTTTCAAAATACTATTACTAAGTAAAAACGCAACCCTAGGTTGCGTTTACATACAAATATAAAGAGCGGGTTATTGCCCACTCTCTAATGCATAAATTCAAGTTAATACTTCATTATAGGAGTATATCATACAAATGTTAAATATTCAAGTAAATGTTTTACATTATTAAAATAATGATAGTTGATTAGTTTCTTGAAGGCCTTGAAGGCATCCATGACTTGCCATGACTTCAATGACACTCTTTGAAACTTTAGCTCTAATTCTTAGATCTTCCTTTGAAATAAACTCTCCTGCTTTTCTTGCTTCGCAAATAGATTTTGCTGCATTAACACCAACACCTTGAAGTGAACTAATTGGTGGTCTTATATTGTCTCCTTCTATGGCAAACTTTGTTGCTTCAGATTTATATGGATCAACTTTAAGAAACTTTATTCCTCTTCTATACATTTCAAAAGAAAGTTCTAGAATAGTTAAAAGACCTTTATCCTTAACAGAAATAGTATTACCTAGCTCTCCAAGTTCAATTATTCTTCGTTTAATTGCCTCTTCTCCTTGAACTATTAAATCTGCATCAAAGTCATCTGCTCTAACCGAGAAATAGGTAGTATAATAGGCCTTTGGATAATATACTTTAAAATATGCAATTCTTATTGCCATCATTACATATGCTACAGCATGGCCTTTAGGAAACATATACTTTATTTTTTTGCAGGAATCAATATACCAATCAGGAACCTTATATTCCTTCATAATCTTTTCATCTTCTTCAGATAATCCTTTTCCCTTTCTAACCTTTTCCATTATTGTGAAGGCTGTTTTAGGAGGAAGTCCCTGATAAATCAGATAAACCATAATATCATCTCTTGTGGATATACAATCTTTAAGTGTAGTATACC
>JACMJL010000164.1 GCA_014380625.1 Clostridiaceae bacterium | reverse complement strand
CCCCCATCTTCATATACTTTTTGAATATAACCTGAAAAAACAGTTTTAATAATTGCTTTGGGGTTCACAGTGAGAGTTAGAAGTACCTTTTTTTCATATTTCGCTACGGTTCCTAAAAAGCTTTGAGTTCCTACTGTATTATTAACCAAACTTGCAGGTTCCCAGCTCACCACAACATCATTTGTAGCGCCATTGATGAACGTTGCCTGTATCTTAGACGGAAGTTTATACTCCTGTCCTTGAATTATTGAAGCATTAATATTCTTAATTGATAAAATCTTAGGCAATACCCTTACTGTTAACAATACTTTTCGCTCATATTCTTCACTGGTTCCCTCAATAGTTATATTTTTTGACTTTGAGGTGTCTATACGGGTGCCAGCCCACTTCACATCTACGTTAACCTCTTCATTGTTAATTTTCATAGGTACTTTTTTCGGTGGAATAAAGCTGTCATTTTCATTAGTTATAAGTTCAATATTTGTTATTTCAAAGCTTTTCTTAATTTCATCAATACTTTTTTTAAACTCACTATCCTTTGCTTTATTAAATAGGGCTAACTTTAAGAAATACAATGCATCGTCTAGCCGATTAGCTTTTATATACAAATTTTTAATTTTGACATAAGTATCTTTATTTTTGGTGTTTAGTAAAATAGCCTCATTGAAGGTTTTCTTGGCATCCTCTGATCTCCCAGAAGTCAGATATACATCTCCAAGTTCTAGGGTTTCCTTAATTTTGTTTGTATCTTCGTAACGGCTTACAGTGATTCCTACTAGAGTACTAATTAAGATAGTAACTATAGTTAATAGAATAATCATTCCCTTGACCTTTGTTATTCCTGAATTAGAATGAGAAGGTTTTTTTTCGTTATCCATTTACCTTAAACAGACCACCTTTTCATTGATTTACAGTAATTAATTAATCAATCATAAATATATATGGGATAAATTTCTTTAATATTCAACTAGATTGTTATAAATATGAAGTGTTGATAATAAATTTATTAGTGGTAATCTATAACAAGTTTTGTTTTAAAGGAGACATTAGGTATATGAAAAAAGTTTTGACTATCTATTATCATAACTTGTTAGTAAGTACAGTGAATTTGAGTGAGTATGATAAAAAAGAAATTATCTTAGGAAGAGCAAAGGATAATGATATTGTACTTAATTCCACCATTGTATCCCAGTATCATGCAGCTATTACAATGGAAGGGGAAGAATGTACTATAACAGATTACATGAGCACTAATGGGATAATAATTAATAATATTAAGGTACCATGTAAAAGTTTAAAAGATGGGGATGTAATAAAGATTGACAATGTAGAAAAACGTCATGAAGAAGCGGTTACCATGGTTTTTACTATGGTGAAGGAAGATGAGAATCAAAGATGGGTTCAATTTTATTTAAAGGATAAATCACAAATTTCTATAGGAAGAGGACGTGATAATGATATTGAATTGAAGCATCCATTAGTCTCTAGGAACCATGCAAAAATACTTATAAAGGAAAACAGGTATTACTTAGAGGATTTGAAGAGTACTAATGGTACTTTTATTAATAGCGGCGAAGTAATATCTGCCACAGAACTTACAGAAGGTGATGAAATATTTATAGGAAACACTAAGCTTATCTTCAATAAGGATAGAATAGCCTATTATGTTATAACAAAAGGTTTAAGCGTGGATGCAATAGAAGTTGGCAAAACCATAAGAGAAAATAGAGGGTTATTTAAGAGTAAGAAAGAGAAACGGCTTTTAGAGAATATTAATATAAGTATAAAACCAGGAGAACTTGTGGCTATCATTGGTGGTAGCGGTGCTGGGAAATCAACTTTAATGGATGCATTAAATGGCTTAAGAAAAGCAACCCAAGGAACAGTTCTAGTGAATAATGACGATTTTTATACTCATTATAGCGCTTATAAGAGTATAACTGGATATGTTCCTCAACAGGATATAGTTTATGAAAGTTTAACTGTGTGGCAAATGCTAAATTACTCAGCTAGGTTAAGAATGCCTAAGGATACTTCAAAGGAAGAACTAGATGGTAGAATTCTACAGGTTCTAAAAAGTGTAGAGCTTGAAGAAAGAGAGGATGTGATTATTAAAAACTTAAGTGGAGGACAAAAGAAAAGAGTTAGTATAGCAGTAGAGCTTTTAGCGGATCCACAGCTATTTTTTTTAGATGAGCCCACCTCTGGCCTTGATCCAGGCATGGAAAGAAGTATTATGGAACTCTTAAGAAAACTTGCGGATAATGGGAAAACTATTGTGCTTATAACCCATGCTATGGCGAATTTACACTTGTGCGATAAGATTGTATTTTTAGGAGAGGGTGGAAGACTTTGCTTTTTTGGAACTCCTGAAGGGGCTATCGATTTCTTTAATGTAGAGGATTTTCCTCTGATTTATAATTTGATTGCAAATGAATCAGAAGCATATTGTGAAAAGTTTAAGGATTCTAATTATTATATCTACAATAAACCACTGTGCCGGAAGACTTGTTTAAAAAGAGAAGTACCTAAAGTAAAAGGTCAAAGCAGTTGGATTCAGTTTATTATTCTATCTAAACGATATTTAAAGTTAACTGTTTCTGATACTCAGAGATTTTTAATTCTATTAGGGCAAGCACCTATAGTAGCCTTACTCCTTGGTTTAGTCACTAAAAAAAATGCTTTTTCAGTAAAAGAGAGTACCTGCCAAATCCTATTTACCTTAGCCTGTTCAGCAGTGTGGATTGGGTTAATTAATTCAATTCAAGAAATTTGCAAAGAAAGAGTTATTTTTATAAGGGAAAGATCAGTAAATATTAAATTACTGCCCTATATTGGTTCTAAGCTTCTAATCTTAGGAGGAATTTGTATTATACAATCCATTTCTATAATTCTTGTTTTTAATAAACTTATTCCCATTCCACAAGATTATCACTTGATTTGGAACCTGAAATTTGAACTTATCATTACTATGTTCTTAACTCTATTTTCTGCTTCAGTTATGGGACTTACAGTTTCTACCTTTGTAACAAATAATGATAGAGCTATGAGCGTTGCTCCCTTTTTTTTAATTCCTCAAATTATTTTTTCTGGATTTATCTTTAAACTTTCAGGGATTACAGATAAATTATCAGATGGAATTATTGCAAAATGGTCTCTAAATGCTATGTCCGTATCCTTAAAAATTAACGAACTGCCTTTGAAGATCATAAGAGACAATAAGAATAATGTTGAAGCCTGTAATGTTTTAAATCAAATAAAAGAGGCTATAGAACCTGCATACAATCACAATATTAATTTGCTTTATAAGGATTGGGGCATTCTTATAATAATAATTTTTTCTTGCATATTGATATCTTTAATGTGCCTTAAGTTAAATGAAAATAAATAAAATGGAGGATTAAATATGAAGTTTTTTTTTGATTTTATTTTATCCAATAAAGTGTATATGCTTATTACTTTAGTAATATTACTTTTAATTGCAACATTATTTGTTCTTATATTTAAGCTAGCAAAGGAAACCAGCAAATCAAATAATAGAAATAAGCTACCAATTTATAATAGTTCCAAGGAAAATGATAGTGTACAGCAGCCAAAAGTAGATAGTTATAAAAGCGAGCCAGCTGAGATAAAACATGTATCTGAAGATATTAAAACAGAAAGTATAGCTCATGTAAAAGAAGTTATAAATCCAGTAATTCAAGAGATTCCTATCTTAAAAGATGAGGTGAAGGAAGAGATCGTTGAGAATATCAGAGCTAATAATAAAGTTAATGAAACTCAAACTTTAAAGGTAGAAGTTCCAAAACCAGAAGTAGAAGCAACGCAACTTCTTGCAAAACCAAAACCTAAAAGTTTAGCGATTTTGACTTATACAGTAGGAGAAGAAATTAAGGAATACAGTATTATAAACAATATTACGAATTTAGGTCGAGATCCAGAGGTATGTGATATGGTGATTTTAGGGAATGATCACATTGGTAGAAAACATGTTCTAATATATTTTAAAAGTAATAAATTCTACCTAACTGATTTAAATAGCAAAAATGGTACGTATATAAATGGAGATAGGCTTCAAGGCGAAAGGCAAATAAGTGATGGTGATGTAATTAGATTAGCTACTACTGAGATAAAGTTTAAAGTATGTTAAAGCTTTTGGAGGGTGGTAAGGTGTGTGTTTTTAACAAATTTAATTTATGGGGAATATTCTGATAAGGGTGCTCGGGAAGATAATGAAGATGCCTTTTTCTCTATTGTTAAAGACGAATTAGCTGTATTTTCTGTAGCAGATGGTATGGGGGGGTATAACTTAGGCGCTGAAGTATCAAGAGCTATAATTAATGCTTTAAAGAGAGAATTTGAGCTTTGTGATAGATTCTCTGTTGAATATGTAAGTCAACTTCTTTATAAAAAATATATTCAGATTAATAAGAGTATCTATCAGCGAAGTATATCTAATTCAATTATAACAGGATCAACGGTAACCACCCTATGTTTTGTTGAAAATAAGTTTATATTAGCAAATGTAGGAGATACGAAAATATGTAGAATTAGAAATAATGAAGTTATAACCCTTTCTAAGATCCACAATGTAGCAGCTGAGCAGTATGAGAGCGGGCTTATAACTTATTTAGAATATAGGAAGCATAGTGAAAAAAACATTTTAACTCAATGTATTGGAATAGAGGGAAATATTAACCCATATCTTGCTGTAGGCGATTTTTTAAGAGGAGATTATTATTTTATTTGCAGTGATGGACTACATTACTATGTAGATGAGGATGATTTTCTGGATGTTTTTTTAGATAAAACTATAGATACAAAAGAACAGATGAGTGTAGGCTGTAAAGACTTAATTTTAAAAGCTTATAGAAATGGGAGTAAGGATAATATGACTATGGTGGCGATTAAATTTGTATAAGAATATATTTGATGGAAGATATGAATTTCTAAAGGTAATAGGAAAGGGTGGCATGGGTAAGGTTTACCTAGCTAAAAATATTAAGTTAGAGACTTTATGGGCTATAAAAGAAATAAAAAAGGAAACAAAAGATTCTATAGACTTTCTAGCGGAGCCTAATATTTTAAAAAAACTAGACCATCCAGCCATAGTAAGGATTTTTGACATTGATGAAGATGAAAATAATATATATATAGTAGAAGAATTTGTAAAGGGTATTTCTATAGAAGAGGAGCTAAAAATAGTAAAAAGTATTGATGAAAAAGTTTTAGTAGAGTGGGTAAAAGAAATTTGTGAAGCACTAATCTATCTTCATAATTTAAAACCTAATCCTATTATATATAGAGATATGAAACCCTCAAATATTATGATTACAAAGGACGGAAAAGTTAAAATTATCGACTTTGGAATTGCAAGAGAATACAAAAAACATGCGGTTAGTGACACTACTTTTATTGGCACCAGAGGTTATGCAGCGCCAGAGCAGTATGGAACCTCTCAAACTGATGGACGAACAGATATATACAGTTTAGGAGTAACGCTTTATCATATGGCCACAGGGCTTGGACCAAGCGATCCTCCATATGAAATTATGCCGATACATCAAATAAATCACAAACTTTCCGAGGGGCTTGAGTATATTATTCTAAAAGCTACCAGACAAACGCCAGAAGAAAGATATCAGAGCGCGGAGCTACTACTACTAGATTTAAATAATATAGAAAAATTTAATTTTGAGTATAGGAAAAGAAAAATAATGCAAGGAATAAAGTCCTTAATTGCTATGATTTTTCTAGTGAGTTTTTTATCCCTTGTTTACGCCGGTTTTCTTAGGGTTAAACAGGAAAAGATAGCAGCCTATGAGCAAACTATTAAGGAGGGTATTAAAATTGAAAATAATAAACAATATGCAAAGGCAACTTTAAAGTTTAAGGAGGCCATTACTAAGATACCAAATAGGATAGAAGGCTATAAGGAGATCTCAAAGATATACTTAAAACAGAGAGATTACGAAGGCTGTATAGATTATTTAGAAAATCAAGTACTTAATATAGTTGAAGAAGCTATAAAAGATTCTGATATTTACAATATTTTAGGAACTGCATATTTTAATGATAAGGATTATAATAATGCAGTTTTAAGTTTTGAGAGAGCTTATAATATTGAGGCCAATGAGGTAGATTGTATTAGAGATCTAGGGGTATGTTATGCAAGAACTGGTAAATTAGATAAGGCTGAGAAAAAGGTGGAGGAAATTAAGTCAAAGAATATGGCTGAAGAGGTGGACTGGTATTTACGTGGTGAAATTCTTGCTGCAGAGAAAAGGCCTAATGAAGCAATAGAAAATTATAATAGTTGCATCCAGAGAACCAAGGATGAAGACTTAAAGAAAAGAGCTTTTATCTCCAGTGCAGAGTTATATGGAAATAATAAGGATAAGATAGCTAATGCTTTAGATAATCAGATAGCCATATTAGAAAGAGGAAATTCTGAGCTTAAGGAGAAAAATAATTTACAGATTGTTGAAATGTTAGGTGCGGCATATTATGAAAAAGGTATGTCCGCCAAGTCTAATGAATGCTTTAATCAACTTTTAAATTCAGGTTTCAGTAGGCCTCATATATATATAAACCTTGCAATTAATTATCAGCAGATAGGTGACTTTAAAGCCAGTGAAGAAATACTTTTGAAAATGAAGCAGCAATATCCTGTGGAGTATAGAGGTTATATGCAATTGGCACTTTTATATGCAGATATAGAGAGTAAAAAACCTAATGAGAGTAGGAATTATAACAAGACCAATGAAAATTATCAATTAGCAGTAAAATATGCTCCAAATGGGGAAAAGACAACTGAACTTATACCACTTATAAATCTTATTAAGGAATTAAAAAAGAACAACTGGATATTAGAAGGTAATAGCTCTGCTGGAAAATAAGGCAGTTACTATTAACAAATGTAAAAATATGTTATAATTAACTTGAAATTTTAACACGGGCACACAAACTAAAATGAGACCATAATTTAAAATTTATAAAGGAGTAGTAATTATGATTTGTTCAAATTGTGGAGGTGAAGTAAAAGAGGGGACTAAGTTTTGTATTAAATGTGGGACACCACAAGATTTAGCGAAGATACAAAAGATAGATTCCCAAGCATCTAAGAAAAGAAGGTCCTTTACTAGCAGAGTGTGGGTACGTTCTATAATAGGTATAGTAATTTTAATTGGAGTTTTAGTGGGGATTGGATTTTCAGAGTATACAAAATCAGAAGAAACTAATGAAAAGAAAGCCTTAAGAGATCAATACCTTAAGTTAGGAAGGTATCAGAACGCAATTGATATTAATCCTAAAAATGTAGACACGTATCTAGAAATCCTAAAGCTTTATAGTGTGAAAAATATGGAAGATGAAGGCTTGTTGATTCTGAAAGAAGGATATAGAAATACAAGCGATGGAAGGTTAAAGGATAAAATTCAAGAGCTTAAAGACAAACTACCTGTAACGGATATTGGGGTAACAATAAATCAGAATGAAAAATATGATCTACCAGCCAGGGCTAAAATAAAAGTTAATAATTCTGAAGAAGACCTTGTTGTTAAGTGGGATCAGGCCACAGCAGATACGAGTAAAGTAGGTACTTACACCCTTTTGGGTGTTTCAGAGAAATATGAAAGAAAAGTTAAGTTAACCCTAAAAATAATTTATGATATATTACAAATTGAGGATTTAAATGCTGTAATTACCCAAGGACAACAATATGTATTGCCCCAGAAGGTAACAGCTAAAATGAAGGATAATACTACAAGGGAGTTTGATGTGTTATGGAATTCCTCAGTTGTTAATACAGATAAAGTTAGTAGCCAGGTTTTTAATGGAAGTATAGATGGATATGATAAAAATGTTAAATTAACTTTAAATATTTCTCCAATAGAAAAACAAGTCCAGATGGGTAAAACTTTGAAAGATAAACTTGATACCTTTTTCAGTAGTTTTGCAGAGGCAGACGTAAAGCCTTTTCAAAATAGTGATATCAGTGATGAGGAGTTAATGAACTTTACAATATTAAATATTTATAAAAATAACTGGGATCTTAAGGGATATAATAAATTAGTTGAAACCAGATCTGGGGATATAAATAATGGGTTTGTAAAGGCTGCCACCATTGATACTATTACGTACAAGTACTTTGGTAAAAAGGTAACAGTACATAAATCTATACCAGGTTACACTTATGAAAAGGGTTATTATAAACTTCCACGTGCTTCGGTAATAATATATCCTTTTTCACAAGTTAATAAATTATATGATTTAGGAAACAACCTTTATATAGCAGAAATAAGTATTTATCAGCCTTCTATTAATTTTGTAGGTGATCCTCATGGAAGCCTAGATAACTGGTTAAAGTCGGATCCTCATAGTCCACCTACCCTAAGTAAAAAAGTCACTACTAGAATTAAAAAGGTAAATGAGGCAGGGAAAGAAAGATATATATTAATATCTTATCAATAACTCATAAGTCGGGTGACAGGCACCATATTGGTGCCTCAGGTTGATGACAAACCCAGTATAATTTTCAATTATACTGGGTTTGTTTTACATAAAATTATGCGGTAGCATTTTGGCTGATAAATAGGTTGGATAAATGTACTGATTTTCTGAAGAAATAATCAAAAAATGAGTGCGATAGCACCCTGG
>JACMJL010000163.1 GCA_014380625.1 Clostridiaceae bacterium | reverse complement strand
TATTAGGGGTAATAGGTATTGATGTTCAGCAATCTGTAATTAGTGAAATGTTAAATAAAATGAAAATAGGTAAAACAGGCTTCTCCATGATCGTTCATAAGACAGGAGTAATTCTGGCAGATGGAAGCGATTCGAAAAATAATTTTAAAAAATTAGAGGAGCTAAAAATAGAAAGTTTGAACAATATACTGTCAGCAGATAGTAAACCTTTTGATGTGAAAATTAATGGGACAAAGTATGTAGTGAATCCACATAAAGTTAGTGGTACAGATTGGGTTTTAGCATCTTTTATGACAGCTAACGAGTTGACATCAGGTGCTAGCAAAATAAGGACTCAAATTATAGTTATTTCAATAATAATGTTATTTATTACAATTGTTTTAACTACATTTAGTACAAAGTTTATAACTACACCTATAAAAAAATCTTCTGAGTATTTAGAAATCATCTCAGGCGGAGATTTCACACAAGAGATTGATCCTAAATATTTAGCTAGAAAAGATGAGATTGGAACAATTACAAATGGCATTAATAATATGCAAACCTCACTAAAGCATTTGGTGGGTAGTATTGTAAATGAATCCTTAACCATAGAAAACGAAGTAACTAACTCCATTAAAAATGTAAATGCATTAAATGATAATTTAACTGATATCTCAGCTACAACAGAAGAGTTAGCTGCAAGTATGGAGGAAACAGCTGCATCCTCTGAAGAAATGTCTGCAACTTCTCAAGAGATTGAAAGGGCAGTACAAGTTATTGCACAGAGAGCCCATGAAGATTCAATTGTAGCAGCACAAATAAGTAAGCGAGCAACAGATATGAAAAGTAACATGAATATTGCGCAGAAAAAAGGAAATGAAATATTTATTAACACAAAGAAGCAGCTAGAGAAAGCAATTGAAGATTCTAAGGTAGTTGGGCAAATTAATATTTTTTCTGAATCTATTATGCAGATCACAGAACAAACTAATCTGCTAGCTCTGAATGCAGCTATTGAAGCGGCAAGGGCAGGGGAATCTGGCAGGGGTTTCTCTGTAGTTGCTAATGAAATAAGAAAGCTTGCTGAACAGTCTAAGGATACAGTGCTTAAAATTCAGGATGTAACCACAAAGGTAACAACTTCAGTAAATAATCTTTTAAGTAATTCTAATAATCTGTTGACTTTTATGTCCACGGATGTAGCTAATGACTATAGTGTTATGCTAGATTTAGCGGATAAATATAGTGAGGATGCTAAGTTTGTAGATGCGCTTGTAGTGGAGTCTAACAATGCCTCTGAGCAGTTATTCGAATCAGTAAAGAATTTAATAGCAACTATCGATGGTGTTTCTGAAGCGGCTAGTGAAGGTGCACTTGGTACTTCAAACATCGCTAATAAGATTTCAGACGTAAGTGTTACATCTAATGAAGTTATGGAACAAGTATTGAAATCAAAAGAAAGTGCTGGTAAATTGAAAGAAGAAATAAAAAAATTCAAAATATAAGACTTTAATACCGGAGATATTGTTTCTCCGGTATTTTTCTACCTTTTTTCATAGGTTAATAAGGAAACTATGGTAAAATACAATTAAGATTTATTTAAATAATGTATTACTTCAGAGAAAGTTTAACATAAGTTAGGAGGAATTAAAATTGGGAAAAAATTTTATAGTTGAGGTGTGCTGTGGATCAATAGATGATGCCATTGAAGCGCAGAGGGCTGGTGCTGATAGGATAGAATTAAACTCTTCTTTGTTTTTAGGTGGTTTAACACCTTCTTTAGGAACAATAATGGAAACAAAAAAAACTCTCACAATACCTGTAATGGTAATGATAAGACCAAGAAGTGGTGGTTTTTGCTATACAGAAAATGAAATAAAGGTAATGGAGTATGATACTAAGGCAGCACTTGATTGTGGGGCAGAAGGAATTGTATTCGGTATTTTAAAGGATGACGGAAGGATAGACGAAAAAAATTGCGAAAAAATAATGAAGATTATAGGTGATAAAGAGGCTGTTTTTCACCGAGCTTTTGATGTTGTTAAAGAACCTTTTCAGGCTCTAGATAAACTTGTAGCTTTGGGAATAAATCGTGTATTAACTAAGGGTCAGCAAAACACATTTGAAGAGGGAGAAGAACTTTTAAAAGAACTAGTAAGTTATGCAAAGGGACGTATTGAAATTCTACCTGGGGGTTGCAGACCTTATAATGTAAAAAGAATTGTTAGGGAATTAAGTTTTAATCAGGTTCATGTTGCAGCATTTATCTCTAAAAAAGATAATTCAGGAGCCTCAAGGCCTAATATTTATTTCGGTGGAGCACTTAGACCAGTGGAAGATTCATATGATATTGCAAATTATGAATATATAAAAAATATGAAAGATACAATAAGTATGTTGGTTAGTAATGAATAAAAAGACATTAATAATTACAGGTTTAATAATGTTTATATCTATGTTGGCCTTTATAGTTATACCTACTAAGTCTGAGGTTTTTAAGATTAGTCCTAAGATAAAGGCTAAGGAGGATGTAACTTTTTTTGTGGCAACAGATATACATTATTTAGCTAAAAGTTTAACAGACAATGGAGAAGCTTTTAATACATTTATGGAATCCGGAGATGGAAAACAACTTAATTACATAGAAGATATAGTAGATGCATTTATAGTAGATATAAAAAATAAAAAACCTGAGGTACTAATTTTGAGTGGTGATTTAACATCTAATGGAGAAAAGGTTAGCCATATAGAACTTGCTAAGAAACTTAAAGAGATTAAGGATTCAGGAATCTTAGTTTATGTAATTCCAGGAAACCATGATATTTTCAACCCATATGCAAGAGGTTTTAAAGGTGATAACCAATATAAAACTGACTATATAAGTGATGTAGATTTTAGTAAGATATATGGAGACTTTGGTTATAATAATTCTATATCTAGAGATAAAGGTACCTTAAGTTATCTAGCTACACCCACTGAGGATAATTGGCTATTAATGCTAGATACTAATAAATATCAGCGTAATATGTCAATGGGACTTCCTCAGGCAGGCGGAGAGATTAGTGATAGTACTTTTAAATGGATAGAAAAGTGTAGTAAACTTGCGAAAGAACATAATGCAAAACTTATCACCGTGATGCATCAAAATTTATTAGATCACGTGGCTGGAATTACAAAGAATTTTACTATTGATAATAACCAGGTAGCATTGAAGGTTTTTCAGACTGCGGGCTTACAACTTGTTTTAAGTGGGCATATTCATATTCAAGATATAAAACTCTATAAAAGCTCTAGCATGTCAACTTATGATATTGTGACAAGTGCATTAAGTGTATACCCGGAGCAATATGGTGTTTTAAAATATTCAACCCAGGATGGTTTTGATTATACTACTTCTAAAGTAGACATAGAAGGATACGCAAAAGGCTTAAACTTGAAGGACTCAAACTTAATTAACTTTAAT
Source organism: Clostridiaceae bacterium (assembly GCA_014380625.1). Taxonomy (GTDB): domain Bacteria; phylum Bacillota; class Clostridia; order Clostridiales; family Clostridiaceae; genus JACMJL01. The sequence goes on along the minus strand of JACMJL010000163.1, from coordinate 6,741 downwards.
CAGTATTCAAAGAAGTTCTATGAAAACCTTGTATATAAATCAGCAGTTAATAAATTATTTCAAAGCGAAGAGTATACAGATGAACAAAATAAACAAATTGCTAAAACTAAAGTAATGCAGAAGATAGCTCAAAATATGGGAACTACCAATATAGATAAGGATGCAATAATAAATTCTGAGGGCTTTAAATTATTAGAAACTGCAAAACCCAATTATTTAAAAGATTATTTAACTAGTGCATACAATAATGGAATAGACAATAATAAGATTCATATATCTAATTAAATAAATAACAGGAGGCTTCGTTGCCTCTTTTTGTTTTGTGGGATACCAAATATATAAGAAGTACTACCGGTTATGTATTATTTATATATATATATATTCCTTGTGCCAATATGGCTGGATGGTTTAGAGGGAGTAGTTGATAATAATTTATTTGTTTAAACTTCCAATAACTTATGATAGTATTAATGAAATATGGTATATAAGTTTAGTTGTTATCAAAGGGAGTTGTTTAAATGGAGAATATTAGCATCGATATGGTTAATGAGAATAGTGTCGTGAAGTTTATTAATGAGGATAAGACTTTTTTTGATGGAAAAGTTAAGAAGGTGGACAAAAATTTCTTGGGTATAATAATTAATATGAATCAAAGTACATATAAGGAATTTAAAAAAAATCAAAGCATACAGTTAATATTTATGTATAAGAATGAAGCCATGAAATGCTTAGCCACAATAATTGGCTCTAAGATTGTTGAACGTGAACAATCCGTTGTTATAGATATACCTAAGATTGTCTTCAAAATTGAGAGGAGAGAATATCAAAGAATTGATATAGTAATGGGTGCAGAGTACTCCCAATTACCAGAAGGAACAGAATATGAAAAATTAAGTATGGTTGATCCTGTGTTCTTTAGAAGGTTTAAAAAAACCTATACTATTGATATTAGTGCAGGAGGCGTTAATATAGTGACATCTATTAAGGATAGAGATAGTAAATTTGTTTTAATAGGAATATCCATAAATGATATAAATATTACTACACTTTGTTCAATGGTAAGATCAGAAACCATGGAGGATGTTAATTATAAAAAAATGGCTTATAAGTTTGTGGATATAAACAAAGATCATAGACAATTAATTTTAGATTACGTTAATACAATGTCAAAAGAGTAGCGGAGGTAACAATGAAAAACACAACAGATATAGAAAACACTAAGAAAAAAGGTCAAAAGTACTTGGGCGATACGGGATTTATAATATTTATAGCTTTTTTAAGTGCCTTCATTCCATTATCTACAGATATATACCTTCCAGCACTTCCTAAAATGGTTGAAAGTTTTAACACTACAGCAAGCCTAGTAAATCTTACACTAATATTCTTCTTTATATTCTACGCTTTAGGAACCTTATTTTGGGGCCCTCTTAGTGATAAGTACGGAAGGAAACGGGTATTACTTATAGGTTTAACTATATATACTATTGCAAGTATTTTATGTATATTTTCTTCTAATGTTTATCAACTTATTTTATTTCGTATTCTGCAGTCTATTGGTTGTGGCGCTGCTACTGCAGTTTCAACGGCTATAGTTAAAGATGTATACACAGGTAGGCGACGTGTGACCATAATAGCCTTAGTTCAGTCAATGGGAATGTTATCACCAATAATTTCACCAGTTATAGGAGCAATAATACTTAGTGTTCTTTCTTGGAGAGGGGTATTTGTAGTGTTGTCTATAATAGGGGTTATAGCCTTATCAGGAAGTATAGCTATGGAAGAAACTTTAGAAACTCCCAATACGGGGAGTATATTTAAATCCCTAGGAAGACTAGGTGTAGTTGCTAGAAATAAGAGTTTTATATCACTACTTATGACGTTTTCCATGATATCTATTGCTGGAATGTCCTTTATATCTGCTTCTTCATATATTTATGTGGATGGCTTTGGCTTAAGTGAAAAAGTATATAGTTATTATTTTGCTTTAAATGCGGTGTTCTTTTTACTGGGTCCTTTAGTGTACATTAAATTATCAAAGAGCTATTCTAGTAATTCAATTATAACTGTAGGATATACTGTTACTAGTATAAGTGGGTTACTAATTTGCACTATAGGTAATTTAAGTCCTTTGATTTTTGCATTATCCTTAATACCTGCTTCTTTCCTTGGTAGCGTTATGGGACCTGCTAGAACTAACCTCATGCTTGAACAGTTACAGGGTGATACTGGGGCAGCTTCTTCCTTAATGAGTTGTGCCTTCACCTTTTATGGTAGTATTGGTATGCTTATGATATCCTTTAACTTTTCAAGCCGGATAGTGGTAATGGGATTAATGTATTTAATAATAGGACTTGTTAGCCTAGCCTTATGGCTAATTATTTCTAGAAAACCATATATAAAACAGGTAAGTTATCACAAAGAAATAGCATAAGAAATATTTTAATCACAGAAAATTAGGTGGACATAAAAAAGAGGGGCTTTCTCAAAATTACTTGAGTTCAGCTCCTTTTGTGTTTTATGCTATGTTAATTGATTTAGTGGATGAACATTTTTATACTGTCTCAATTAAATTTTTATTAAAACAAACAGCTGCTGACAGCTTTTTTATAATGCCTCCCTTTAACTTAACAGAAACTATATCCCCATCTACCTTTTCAATTTCTACTGTTCCCCATTTTTTATGTTGAATTATCATTCCTTTTACCAGCTCAAATTTGCCTGTTGAAGTGTTTTTTTCCATTGTAGCAATTGGATTAGCAATTTTCTCAAGCTTGTTAAAAAAAGGTGAGGGAACTACCTTTTGTCCATTCTGCTCTAAGGGATATAATAAGTGGAGCTTTTTCCTAGCCCTTGTTATAGCCACAAACATTAATCTAGCTTCCTCTGCTAATGCTGAAGAGTCTCCATCTTTAGATTTTTCTATACTATCCCTAGAAGGGAGATTTTGTGTTTGAATTATTAGTACTTGATCCCATTCTAAGCCCTTTGCTCCATGGGCTGTTATTAAGGTAACTGCATTTACTCCCTTGTTTTTCTTGGACTTAATCATTTCAGTTTTCAATCTATCCAATTTATCTTTTAATTCAGATATACTAGTGAGGTCACTGGCTATGGCTTTTAAACTAGCTAACATTATGTCTAAACTCTCCATGGAGTAATTAAACTTTTTAGCATATTCTTTAAGATAGGCTCTATAATTTAATTCTTCCTCAATATATTCTATTGCTACTTTAGGCTTCATTTTAGCTAGGGATTGAAACTTATCTTTGAAAGCTAATAGACTCTTTCTTTTTTTTTCATAATTAGGATTTTGAAGTAACATATCAAATACAGTTATTTTTCTTGCACTGTCATTAATATTAGATATCTCAAGATATAAGGCCTGAACATCTTTTTTCTGGACGTAACTTCTTATTTTATAATATATTGTTTCAAAGTATTCTATACACCATAAATTTTCTGTGAAATCAAAAAAATTAATAATATCTTTAGTAATAAAGTGGTTAAAGAAAGTAGGGATTTCATCCTTAATATAAAAGGGTATATCTGCTCTTGTTAAAGCCTCTATCATAGGGATTGCGGATATATTATTTCTATATATTATTGCATTTTCCTTTAAGTTTTTTTCTTTTTTTAGTATATTTATTACATATTCTGTCTCTTTTAATTCATCTAAGGTATTCACAAATTGGATTGGGTCCCCAGCCTCTTTTTCGCTGAACATATCCCTATTAAGACCCTGGTTATTTTTTTTTATAAATTCACTGGAAACATTAACAATAGCCTTAGTACTTCGGAAGTTTTCATCCATGAAAAGCATTTTTGCATAAGGATAATTTTTCTTGAAGTTAGTTAACTCCTCTACCACAGAACCCCTCCAGGAATATATGGATTGTCTATGGTCCCCTACAACACAAAGATTATAGGTAGGATAGGCTATTAGCTTTGATATAGCATTCTGAATTCTTGAGGTATCTTGTGCTTCATCAATCATAAAATAATCATAGTTTGTTCTATATTCTTCAAGTAATTTAGGGTTTTTGTTTAGAGCAAAATAACACATGGATAACATATCATCAAAGTCTAAAAGTCTAATCTTTGCATTGCTAATACTTTCAATAAACTCTCGTTTGGTATCCTCGTAATCTTTATATATTTCCTTGAAACTGGGTACTGGAAACTGATCAGTATAATTATCAATATCCCTATACAAAATCATTAGGTTTTTAATATAACTTATAAAACCACTTAACTCTTTTAATTTATCCTCAGTAATATTTTCATTATTATACTTCTTATAAAAGTTACTTAATAGACTATTTTTAGTGGTGATTTTAGATTCAGTGCCCTCAATTATTGAATACTTCATATTCAATTTGTAGGCATAGTCCCTAAATACAGAGAAAGCAAAGCTATGCATAGTAGAGAAGTTTACTCTTTCTAATACTTTTCCACCAAACTTTGAATAAAATCTGTCCTCCATATCTTCAGCACTTTGTTTGCTAAAGGAGGTTACTAAAATTCTATTTGGATCTATATTTTTACAGAGAATTATATATGCAATTTTAGTTACTAATACAGTAGTTTTACCACTGCCTGGACAAGATATAAGTGCCAGAGGCCCATTTACTGTTACTACAGCTTCTCGTTGAGCCTCTGTAAGCACGATGTTACAACTTTCCTTTAGGTACTTAAAAAATTCGATATCTGTCATATTCTCACCTGTTATTTCACAATACTTTCTATGGTTTATACCATACAAGGTCAATTTAAATGGGTGTACGGTATTCTATAATTAATTATACAAGGTATCGGAAATTCAGCAACTAAAAGTTTATACTATATATATCCAATGATGTTAATGGTATACTAATAATTAGGTAATATATTCCAAAAGGGGAGGGACGGTTAATGAATATTAGTAGAACATTTGCATTTATAATAGGGTTTCCTATATTAATAATTATAGAAATTATTAGGTACAGAAAAAAGAAATCAATTAATTATAGAGAGATATGTGTAATATTGCTTTCAATTTATTTCATGGGGTTAATTTCGGTCACATTACTCCCAATACGTACAATGATGAGATTAGATCCAATCATCAATATAATTCCGGTGGTTAATACTATAAAATCAATAACAAAATTATCCTCAGACATGATGAGTTACTCCATTAAGTTTTGGATAATAAATATCATAGGCAATCTATTCCTTTTAGCACCAATTGCAGCTATTGTTCCTATAATATTTAAGAAGTTTAGAAATATTAGATCCACCCTGATTCTATGTTTTTTAATATCAATACTAATAGAGTTTTTGCAGTATTTATCTATATATTTCGGAAATATGAGGTCTGTTGACATAGATGATGTTATTTTAAATACTTTAGGAAGCCTACTTGGGTTCTTAATATTTAAAAGGATAAAAAATACTTACAGTAGAAAGGTCGATTCTAACCTTGAAGAGGACAAAGGTAATTTAATGGAGATTTTAAGGACTGAAAACCTTTTTAAAACCTATGGTGAAGATGATAGAGAAGTAAAGGCATTAAAAAGTGTTAATTTTTCCGTTAATAAAGGTGAATTTATTGCTGTGTTAGGTCCAAGTGGATCTGGAAAGAGTACTCTTTTACACCTTTTAGGAGGCATGGATAAGCCTTCAGGTGGAAAGGTAATTATCCAGGGAACTGATATTTATGCTCTAAAGGAAAAAGAATTATCTTCCTTTAGAGTTAGAAAAATAGGATTTGTATTTCAGCTTTTTAATTTACTCCCAATGATGACAGCAGAAGAAAATATTATTTTGCCTAATTTAATAGATAAAAAGAAAATAGATAAAAATTACTTGAAGAAAATACTAGAGATGTTATCAATAGAAGATAGATTAGATTACTACCCATCTCAATTATCTGGAGGTCAACAGCAAAGAGTGGCAATAGGAAGAGCACTTTCTAATAAACCTTCTATTATTCTAGCTGATGAGCCTACTGGAAATTTAGATTCAAAAACTTCATCGGAAATTTTGAATTTGCTAAAATATTCAATTAAAGAATTTAATCAAACCCTTATCATGATAACACATGATGTTAATATTGCTAAACATGCTGATAGAATTTTAGTTATGGAAGATGGTGTCCTAAGTGAGAAGTCTTAATGATATAGCATTTAAATATATTGGAGTACATAAAAAAAGAAGTATTTTAACTATATCTGGTATTACTATTGCGGTTACTCTTTTAATGAGTGTAGGAACACTTATCGCCTCATTAAATAATACCTATATTGAAAACGCAATTAGTAATTGTGGTGATTTTGAGGCAGGATTTAGTAGTGTTAATAAAAGTACCTTAAAGAAGATAGAGCAGGATAATGTTTTTAGTAATTTTTCCGTAGTTTCTAATTTATCCGATTTAAAATTATCCAATGATGCACACACCTTAGTAGTATTAAAGTCCTATGATGAAAGTGCCTTGAGAAAACTCCCGATATCCTTACAAAAGGGTAGTCTGCCCATGAAAAGCAATGAGATATTATTGGAGGACAATGCATTAAAATATTTTGGTAATCCTAAAATTGGGGACAAAATCAAATTGAATTTAATTGATGAAGATAATAGTGATACAACTTATATAAGTAATCTGTCAAAAATGGAGTTTGTTTTATGTGGAATTGTAAAAGCACAGAGTTACAGTGATAATGAATCAAATATTCAGGTTATTTTTAGAAATTCACCTTTAAC
>JACMJL010000162.1 GCA_014380625.1 Clostridiaceae bacterium | reverse complement strand
TACTTTAGGTCATAATAATTTACCCGCATTTTAAAAGCCCCTTTTTCAAAAGCCTGCTTGCTTAATACTAATAGATACCACTCTGATAAACCATCTCTTTCTATTCGCCTTTGTATACTTTACCAAAATTGATTTAGGCTTGTCAACTGTTAACTGTGTTGTGCCTAGTTTATCTAAAAAAGTCATTTATTTGCAATTAAAAAGGAAGTGCCGCGCACTTCCCTTTCCTAACTATTTTTTTTTGATTTGTATTACTTGTAGTATTAGAAATTCTGAGCTATATCAGTTTATTGCATAGATTACCTATGGACAGTTATAGGTATTGATCTGCAACTAATATAAACTACATTGATTGTGCTCAACTTTCATAAATACTTCGATTTGGATATTATAGGTCAATTATTGATTGTTTATCCTTTACTTGGAATATAATTATTTTCACCCGGTTCACCCCATTCGGTGTCCTGACTTGATTTAATTTTTTACCTCTTTTTGATAAATCTATTCTTTCCGCAACAAAGCCCTACTTATCAAAGTAGGGCTCTGTTTATATATAAATGAGAAGGGGGTTGACTGAAACATATTTGAGTCAATTTTTATAGGTTTGATTTGTGGTGATTACTAAGTTACTGCCACAGCCCAAATTGGGCTGTGGTTACTTAGTTCAATCATCAGGAGGAGATCATTTATGTTAACTGACTTGCGGGGTCAGTATGTAAATACTTTACTGAGTTTATATGTTAAATATGCCTATATTTTTTGATTTTATTCAATCCTTAGAATTATATTTAATATGGTATGCTCTAAATATGTCCATATTGATAAACGCTCTTGCCTAATTGTTGGATTAGTATTTTAAGTTGATTATACAACAATGGTTGACTATCCAGCCCTGCAATGTCGTTAGTATATGTTAAGGAGGCTTTTTCTTTAGTAATTTTTGATCATCTTTTATCCTTTATATAAGCATACATTTTTTGTCAACTTACTCTCATACTATACCTATATTTATTTTAGGTAAATGTGTCCTATTCTTAAATCACTTATATATCTTAAACTTTACCTTCATTTTTCCAGGCTTTTGTCCACTATTAATCCAATTGGTTTCACCTGACGATTATAAAAACAGCAACGGCTACTTTGAGGCAACCCATTTTTAAAAGTTGAAGCAATGTCAAATTGCCTGAATACTGCCCCAAGGGATACTTCCTCATTATTTTTACTAATTTTAACACAATAATTGAGACCCTCTCAAACGAAAGAATTTAGAATTCGCTTACATAGAATTTAGTCTTCAAAATTTGCTAGTTTAATAAAGTTTACACAATATCTACATAAAATCTACACAATCAACGTGTATTATAATTCTTATAAGAACGGCAATTTCTTATAACCCAATACCCTCCCCCTAATATAAATTATAAATAGAGTATCGATCGAAGATGCTCTATTTATTTTTACAAATAAAAAAGAACTCATACGAGTTCTAAAGAATGTTCAAGAAATTCAATTTTCTTTTTTCTATGCCTCAAAAACTCTTCTTCTGATATTTCACCCTTAATATAGAGATTTTCTAATAATTGAAGCATCATCTTTGACAATTCTTCTAAATCCTCTCTCATAATCCCATTTCCCCTTTACAAACGCTAATATAATTATAACCCCATTATAATAATAATTCAAAATATTTAATTAGCATTTTTTTGACATTTCGCCTAATTCCATGTTAAAATAATGCTGTACGTAAGACTACTTCTGCACTTTATTATAGTTCGACTCGCTAGTAATGACACAAACTTTCGTAAACGCTTTATAATAGTTCTCAATCTGACTATCTAATCGATCAAGCGTATCCAACTCTGTTTTAATTTCATATACTACTGCACTACCGTTTATCAATATGAAATCAGCCTTT
>JACMJL010000161.1 GCA_014380625.1 Clostridiaceae bacterium | reverse complement strand
TTTTATTAATGATATAACTATCGTATATAGGGATCTATTATTTGGAAAAGCAGTTGGTACTAAGTGTATGCTTATTTACATAGGTGGAATGGCAAATTCCCAAATAATTAATGAAAATATTATAAAACCCATTTTGTTAAGTGATATATCATATATTAATCATAGGGAAATTATGAATGTTTTAATGCGAAAAGTACTTTTAACCGGTGACAATAAAAAATCCGACCTTGTAGATGATATTATTGATGGAATTATATACGGAAATGCTATGCTTTTCATAGATGGTTTCGCTGAAGTAATTTATATAAATACTATCGGATGGGAAACAAGGTCAATTTCAGAACCTCAAGCAGAAACTATAGTTAGGGGTCCTCGTGAAGGTTTTACTGAATCAATGAATTTAAATCTTTCACTGCTTAGAAGGCGATTAGTTAATCCTAACTTAAAATTAAGATTTATGAAAATTGGTAAACAAACTAAAACTCAAGTATGTGTTTGTTATATCGAAGGCATAGCAAAGGAACCTATACTTGAAGAACTAATGAAAAGATTAAGTAATATTGAGATTGATGGTATTTTAGATTCTGGTTACATAGAAGAAATGATAAAAGATGCTCCATATTCTCCTTTTAGAACAATAATTAATACAGAAAGACCTGATGTGGTAGCAGGTAAACTTCTCGAGGGAAGGTTTGGAGTTATCTGCGATGGAAGTCCTGTGGTTTTAACTCTTCCAAGTATCTTTGTTGAGGTTTTTCAGAGCAATGAAGATTATTATGACAATTTTCTATATTCTTCTTTTGTTAGAGCTCTTAGATGGTTATGCTTTTTTCTTGGTACTAGTGTTCCTGCAATTTATGTAGCAATTGTTACCTTCCATCAGGAACTTATCCCCACCGAACTTCTTATAAGTATATATACTGCTAGAAAAGGAGTTCCTTTCCCAACAATTGTAGAGGCTATGGGAATGATAATTATATTTGAAATACTTAAAGAAGCAGGACTTAGGATGCCTAAGCATGTTGGTCAGGCGGTTAGCATTGTTGGTGCATTGGTTCTTGGTGATGCTGCGGTTAATGCAAAACTAGTTAGCGCGCCTATTGTAATAATTACTGCAATAACTGGAATTGCAAGTATTATGCTACCACAAGTTTTGGGAATAGTAGAGATACGAATTATTTTTTTAATATTAGCTTCCTTTCTAGGGTTATATGGATACATTTTTGGCGTAATGGGCTTGGTACTTCATATGATGTCTTTACGCTCCTTTGGGATACCTTATATGATTAACGTGCCTTCTTTTTCTACTCAGGATATAAAAGATACGGTAATAAGAGCACCTTGGTGGGATATGTATTTAAGACCGAAGATGTTTACAAAAAATACTAAACGCATAAAAAAGGGATAAAAGGTGACCTTTAAATGAAAAAAAGTAAATTAGTAATCCTTATTTTTATTATAGCTATTTGTCCTATTATATTATGCGGGTGTTGGAACTACAAGGAAATAGAAAGCATGGGAATAGTAGTTGGTATGGCAATAGATAAGGATATAATAACAAATAAATATATAATGACAGTAGAAATTATAACCATAAAATCTCAAGGGCCCTCCCCAACCATTAGTTCTGAGTTTTATAGCTCTGAAGGTGAAAGTATACTTAGTGCGGAAAGAGAAGTGGTAGGAAAAACTGGTTTCCCACTTCTTTGGTATGAGGCGAAGGTGGTAATAATAAGTGAGTCAGTAGCAAGGGATGGTGTAATTCCTGTAATTGATTGGACTAATAGGGACTCCGATCTTAGAGCAGATATGTGGATGATAATAGCAAAAGGTAATAGTGCTGCTGAAATTTTAAAAAATAAGATTAATCCTGATGAAATAGTTGCCTTGCATCTTAATGAGACCATGAAAAGATGGAAATTACTTTCTAAATTTCCTGATTCAAAGTTATGGTCATTTATCGATGGAATAGCTTCAGAAGGAAAGTCTGAAGCTGTAGCTGCAGTTAAAAACGAGTCTAGTGAGGGAATTATAATACCTATAGGCTCTGCTGTTTTTAAGGCAGATAAGCTTGTAGGGTATCTAGACGGGAACGAAACCCTGTACATGCTTATGGTTAAAAATAAAATAAAAGAAGGAGTAATTACTTTGAAAAATGTTTCGGGTTCTGACACTAGCATAACCTTAGAAATATTTAAAAATAAAACTAAATTAACTCCACTTTATAGCAATGGAAAGGTATCCTTGATAATAGATATATACCCAATTGTAA
>JACMJL010000160.1 GCA_014380625.1 Clostridiaceae bacterium | reverse complement strand
GGAGAGCTGTTCTTCTAACTGATTAATAGAAGTCTTGTAAACAGGATACGTCTCTTCCAAGCCTTTCAATTTACCAAACTTATAAATACAGTATATTTCTACAAATATATGCAACGTTCCATTAATTATAATATATTTAACCCTATAATTCATTCGCAACTTTCGTCAAATCAGTTTTTGACTCATTATGTCTTTTAGATTAACTTTATCAACTCTAGTTCTTATTTCTTCCACATCTGTTGTATATAATCCAAGATCAATCATTCGTTTAAAATAATTTGCTCCAGCAAAGGTATATCTATCTCTTCTACCTTTTTTTGTTTTTACCATTTCATTAGCGTAGGCGATTATATCTCCAACAGCTAGAGTCTTAGGTAGAATTAATAGAGGAATTCCAAGATTTGCTCGTACTGCATTATGCCCCGCTAGTGAACCAGTAAGGATTGCTTCTGTATGCCCTACAAAAAGTCCTGATTTTTCCCCTCCTACAAATAAATTATCTAGTCCTTTAACCTTCATATCGTCACTTCTTGGTGCCACTGATAAATATCTTATGGAGTTTCCTTTTCCGCCAGCATAAGGATCAATATATTTCACATCTTCCATGCCTTTAATTTTTCTTAATTTATCTAATGGGTAATAAGTTGTCATTAATTTTGCGTGACCAGTATCTAAGAGAATAATATTTTCTGCAAATTCTTTCAAGGCATACTGTTGGCAAACCTTTGTTTTCAGTTTATCTAAATTTATATCCTCTTCCGGTACCTTCAGAATTACTACACCCTTTTCATCTAACTCAGTTAATATTTCTTGAGACAAGGTATCCTTTGAAAGCTTGCAAGATCCACTGAAGGCACCAAATACATCATCTTCTCTCTCACCTTGTAGATCATCCACTCCTGCTCTACCACTAATGCTCACTCTTGGACCATAAGCTGGACATCTTAATACACACATCGAGCAACCATTTCCATATCTTAAACAGTTGCCCATGGGACCAGTAGAGCCTGTAGTTTCAACAAATACATCCCCAGGCACAAAGGTTTTATCGCTAAGATAGATTCCTTTAATTTTGTTTTGTTCCTTCTTAACATCCACAACTCTTGTTTCTAAATTTAATTCTATTCCTAACATCTCTAGGTATCTTTTTACTTCTGGCTCAATTTTGTTAACATCATATAACCATACATTTTTATGCCCAGGGAAGGTTATATTCTTATGTCTTGAATTCTTATCAGTCAGTTCAAATAAATCCCCCGCGCCAATAGATATTAATTCTTCTGTGGCAGTAAATCTTCCATTATTTCTCATTATACCGCCTACATTTCCAAGACCTAAAAGCAAATCAGTCTTTTCATAAAGCGCTACCTCAGCCCCTGTCTTTTTTGCTGAAATCGCAGCAGCAACACCAGCCCAGCCCCCACCAATTATTACAACCTTCATTTTTTCCCCTCCAAAATCTTCATTTATAATTTCCTTCTACCTTTTAGAATAAATCTTGGCTCAGTTTGAAGCTTGCAAAGTCTTCTAAGCTTATGGTCATTTGTTTTTACAGTGCAGCTTCCACAGATTCCCTCACCACAACACATCCTACCATTATTGCAACAAGATATTGGCAAATTATCAGCCACTTGATTCAAAACCTTATAACTGAGTAAATCTGGACCAGCAATATGGATTAAATTAGGTTCTAACTCCTGTATTTTCTTAGCAAGAATTTCTTTAAACTCAGAAGTAAGATCTCCTCTTTCTATCATCTTACATTGGATCATAGTACAACCATATTCTAGCATTTCTTTACTAATAAGTAATTTTTCAAAAGGTCTATTATCCATAATAACTGTAATTTTATTTTCATTAGTATTTAACTTTTTTAATACGGGAAGTGCCGGTGCTTGACCAATGCCCCTAATAATTATTAGTGAGTTACCCTTCTTGGCATTATAAATATTCTTTAGCCCTAAAATTCCATTCCAAAATGGTCCTCTAATTAATACTTTTTCACCAACATTTAACGCGTTAATACTTCTTGTTTTAGTCCCCTTTAACTCTATAGCTACTTTTATAAAATTTTCCTCTGTATTGCTCTCCATTATTGAAATTGGCGCGTCATAATATTGCATGCACTTAGGGTTTCTCATAAATACAAAGCTACCTGGATGTGTTAAATCACTTGCCATCTTGTGAGATGTGGCCACGGTTATTAATGTGCTATCTTTTTCAATAACCTCCTTTTTTATTATAGGGTATAAATAATTTTTCCTTTCCTCTTTAGCCTTGTTTCCATTCCAAATATATTCTTGATAAACGCAAACACCCTTCCAATTGATGCAATCACAAAAATGCTTACCTGAAAGTTGAGAACAAAGTATACAATCTCCAGTTTCACTTAGATGGCAAGGACATGGTTGTGTTATTAAAGTGCGCTATTTGGTAATGTTAAGCAAATAAAATAACAAGTCAAAGTTTTGAAGATATTTTGTAACTTACCCTTAAGGATGGCACAAAATATATCAAAATCTTGCTTGTTATTTTTTCTAAAATACCTTATTTATTTATCTACGGATTTATTTCACCTTTACTATAATCTTTATAATTTGGTGAATCTTCACTAATTGCTTTGTCTAGTTTCCAATTATATCCTTTTAAATTATCGTAGACTAGGTGATATACAACCACAATAGAAACCTTCTTTGTCTTTTTCCCATCCATATAAGTAATATTACCATAAACATATTTTATATTTTTAAACCCTTGCTTAGATAGTATTTCAACGGTATTAAAGGTCTTTGCTTCTTCTGTAGTTATCTTATGATTATCAGAAAACCAAAAGAACACATTGCCTCCTTCTATTTCCACATTAGCCATAGAGGCAATTGTTAAGTCATTAGAAATCTCATTGACACTAGCGCTAGAAACTGTGGTTTTTGATTTTTTTAATAATGTTATTTTATTGAAAGAAACAGAAAAATTATAATCTGTTAACAGTGTTGTCTTTATTTCTCCTGCTACATTTTCTCTCTTTGCTGTAACATTTAATGTTGTATTTTGTACATCAAACTTCTTATCCGATATATTAATACTCTTAGTAAAACTATCCTTTAAATCAAAACCTTTACCCCCAAATAATTCCTTATTTGTCACTGTTTCTTCTAACCCTTCTTTTTTTATAATTTCAACAAATTTTTCTTGTGAAAAAGAGGGTGATAGTCCTAATATAAAGTCTTCAGTACTATTTCTCTCAACAGTACCTAAACTCCATTTTTCATTTTCAAAGTTAAGATTACATTTTATGTTTCCAGTTGTTGCTAATATTCCACTGTCAACTCCCAATGTCACTAATATTTCTTCTTTTCCTTTTTCTAAATCCGGTGTTCTTTGATTGATATTAACACTCTTAATTTCTTTTCCATTTAATGGAATTGTTTCATCTGAAATACTTATAGATAGCATCTTTAATTCCTCTAAAAATTGTTTTTCATCCATTACTATTACTGGCTTTACAACTGCTTCACCCACAATAGCAACTTTACCGTTAAATTCCCACTTATTTTCTCCTTTATTTAAATATATCATTGACAAAAAAGTTTTTACTTCCATCGTACCATTATTTAAGGTTATAGAGACTTTTATGTCATCCTCCCCTTTGCTTTTATTTGTATTTCTGCTATTTATACTGAAACTTTTTATGTAATCTTTCTTTATCTCAATTTTTGTACCCTTTGGTAAAGTTAATACAGTTCCTATTAAATCCTCGTTAATTTTACCTTGTTCTACAGGTTTTGCTATTAAAAGTTTGTATCCAAACACGCCTATAGCAATTATAAGAAATATAGTTACGATAGGAACCATTACTTTTTTGTGTACAAATATGTTTTTAAAATTCTCAAAAGATTTGTTTCTATTATATTCTTTTATATTTTCCTCTGTTATTACAGGCATTTTTAAGGTATCTTGTTTAAATTCCCCTATATTAGGTTCCTCATAAATATTAGCATTTCCTAGGTCGTATCCTTCATTTGAATTTTCATTATCGCTAAAAATAATTTGTTTCTCTATGTTTTCTCCACAAAACGGGCAAAATTTTAGTTCATTAATGTTTTCAAATTCCTTTTTACAACTACTACAAATCATATGTTACCTCCAACATCATCTAAGCGGATTCTATAAATCAAAAGTTTGCCCAGGTTCAACTACCAATGCAAATCTTCAGTATTTGCATAACTTGTTTTTTTTTGAGCTCTAATCCCTATAATAGATATATTATAATAATAAAAGCATAAACACAACCAAAAAAGGCTTTTCCTCTTAATTTTATCTTCTTTCATTTATAAATGCATCTACCTTACCTTGTGCTACCTTCACTTGAAATACTGCTATTTCAACATAATTAGGTTCTGCATAATTTAAGTTTCTCATGGCTTGCTTCAATTCCTCTAGCGCTTCAAGATATTCTTTACGTTCTAATTCCTCCATACTTTACTCCCTTAAAAATATTAAACATTATAAATAATTATGACTATGGAGTATAGACTTATGCTTAGAATATTTATTAATTTTTTTATCTTGAAAAAACAAAAAACTACAAACAAATTTAAGTCCTTATAAGGAGTTTTTCAGCTTTACTAACACTCTTTCGCAAGTTTCCTTTCCATACTCTGACATAAGAGCTCTCGCCATAGCTCTTGCATAATTTCTTTTATCTTCTAATGTAATTCGTCCTAGGGTTATAACTTTAATTTCTTTTTCCTTAACCATTTGTAACAGCTCTTTTCTCAATACTTTGCATTATAATATGCGAGTTAATTATTTTACGTTACCATACTAATTTTAAGATTAATTGATAAATAACAGCATAAAATAAATTAAGGACTTTTTAGGAGTGATAATTATGATAGCCGCTATATATAGCAGAAAAAGTATATTTACAGGCAAAGGCGATTCTATAGAAAATCAAATAATTCTTTGCAAGGATTATGCTAAAAAGTATCTTTTAATTGATGAATTTATAATTTATGAAGATGAGGGATATTCTGGCCGCAATACAAATAGGCCTAAGTTTCAAGAACTTATAATGAAAATAAAATCAAAACAAATTAATGTACTAATTTGTTACAGATTAGATCGTATTAGTAGAAATGTTGCGGATTTTTCCTCTACACTAGAATTATTGCAGAACAATTCTGTTGATTTCATTTCAATAAAAGAACAGTTTGATACAACCACCCCTATGGGACGTGCAATGGTTTATATTTCTAGTGTATTTGCACAACTTGAGAGAGAAACCACTGCTGAGCGTGTAAAGGATAATATGTTGCAGCTTGCCAAAACTGGCAGGTGGCTTGGTGGTCAAGAACCTTTAGGGTATCTATCTGAACGTATAACTTATTTTGATGAAGAATTAAAGGAAAGATATCTTATGAAACTTACTCCAATAAATAAAGAATTAACTGTTGTTTCACTTATATTTAATAAATATCTAGAATTTCATTCAATAAATCAAGTAGCTAAGTATCTAATGTTAGCTGGAATAAAAGGCAAAAATGGTGGCGACCTTGCTACAACTCAAATAAGAAGACTTCTTTCTAATCCACTTTATGTTAAAGCTTCAGATCAAATTGAAAAATATCTAAAAACCCTTGGTATAAGTGTATTTGGAAAACCAAATGGCGAAGGCTATCTTACTTATAATAAGACTAAAAACATAACTAAGGATAGAGACCGAACTGAATGGATAGCTGCAATAGGAAAACATCCTGGTATTATTGAAGCTGATAGATGGTTAGAGGTTCAAAAAATTCTTTCAAGCAATAAAAACAAAAAGCTTCCAAGACTAGGTACAGGTGACACAAAAGCTTTATTAACAGGAATATTAAAATGTTCTAAATGCAATTCAAATATGATAATAAAACAAGGACATCAATCAAGAACAAAAGAAAATTTAAGATATGATTATTATGTATGTAGTTCTAAAGAAAGTCCCTACAGTGATAAATGTACTAATAAAAATATTAGAGTTGACAAGTTAGACCATTTAGTTATAAATGAAATTAAAGCCTATAATAAAGATTTATTAATTAATGAACTGACTGAGACTATAAGAAATGAAGTAAATGATACTGATCTTAAAAACAGAATAGACGTTATTAATGAATTAGTGCTAGAAAAAGAAATGTCTATTAATAATTTAGTAAAACAATTATCACTAAATGTAAATCAACAATTATCTAAATATATCTTTTCTGAGATTGAAAATCTTAATAATGAAATCTCCAACCTTAAAATAGAATTAGAGACTACTGAAACTAGCGCCCTCATCAATAACAAGAAAATCGATAATACAGATATAATTTTAAATTGCTTTACCGGATTTAATGAGGAATTCCACAGAATTTATAGTATCAGATTAAAAAGAAACTTATTAAAAACTGTTATAAGCAAAGTTTTTTGGGATGGAGAGAACAATATCTTAAAAATTCTCTTTATAAATGATAAAGAATAACGTAAATAACTCAGAATACTGGTTTGTTATTTTTTTCAAGGCACCTAATCCTAATCTTCAATTACAAACTATCGCAGTTTAACAACTTAAGGTCAAAATTCACTTCCAGCATCAATGCAGTCTTGCATTTCATAAAACATAAAAGACCTCCTCATTATTACCATGAATTAATAATAAATTTAAATTATTTCTCTATACTAAAGTATTTATTTCCTCCAATTTTGTTCCTACTTTTACAATTATTAAGCACCTTAAATAAATATATTTAAAGCTAAAAAGCTCTATGAATCTAGAGCTTTTTTCTAAAAGAAAAATCGTCTAATTGCTTTTATCTTTAAAGAATCTTCCAAGGCTTCTAAGCCTTCATGAAAAATCACTTTTCCATTTTCACTAAAGCATAAACTACCTATCCTGTCACCTTTTTTTACTGGTGCAAATATCTTTTCAGGTTTTATAAATTTAACCTCATAACTTCCATCATTTTTTAATGGAAGATTTATATCCTTACTACAAATTAGGTTTATTTTGTTTTTCCCTCCAATAACATTAATTCGAGAAATAACATCCCCCTTAGAATAATACTTTTTATACTGATAATTCTTACAAATGTAATCATATATTCGTTTGGTTTCCTTCCAACGTTCAACACAATTTAAAACAACAATTACAATACTTTTCCCTTGAACTTTTACGGTGGTAACAAGACATTTGCCCGCATCTCCTGTAAATCCAGTTTTTACACCATCTGCTTCCGGTATTAACCAAAGAATCTTATTTATGTTGTGATAACTTCTTGTAAACCCATATTGGCTTGCATCTACATCTTTTGAATTTACAATCTCATTAAAAAGTTTATTTTCTTTTGCCTTTGTTGTTATCAAGGCTAAATCATACGCAGTTGAATAGTGTCCTACATCATCTAATCCGTGAGGCACTGAAAAATGTGAGTTACTTAATCCAATCTCAACAGCATATTCATTCATAAGCTTTACGAATTCTTCTACAGAACCACTTACCCCTTCAGAAATTGCAATTGACGCATCATTTCCAGACCTTAGCATTAACCCAAATAATAATTCCTTAAGAGTTATATGTTCCCCTTTTTTATACCCTACTGTAGAACCTCTTATTCCAGCTGCTCTACTGGATATCTCTACTTTCTTATCCAAATTACCATATTTCATGGCTACCATTACAGTCATAATTTTTGTTGTACTTGCTATTGATACAATCATTTCTGAATTCTTTTCGAATAATACTAATTTAGAATCACAATCCAAAGCCACTGCAGACCTTGCACTTACATTAAGCCCTTCCGCTTTAACTCTTTGAAAGAAAGTTATTTGGCTGGTAAGTAGTATTAAGCTTATAATTATGGATAAAAATTTAAATCTCCTCATTAAAATCACCTCATAACTATAGTTTCTTCATTAAATATATAATTAAACAGCTAATTATTACCTTATATTATTTTTATAGCTTATATAAATGAAAAATTTGGTTATACTATGAAATGATAAGATAGGGAGGAAATTTTTGTATGAATGTTTTTATAATTATCCTCATAATATTGTTAACTATCATATTTATTCCAATACCATTAAAACTAACCTTAAAATTTAATAAGGATGAAGCCAGTTTATATTTTTATTCTAAAAAAATCAAAATAAAAGATGAGTCAAAACCAACAAAAAAAGGTAAAATTATAAAACATAAAATTATTTTTAGGCCAAAATTTTTAAATACCGAGAACCTCTACTTTACCCTGAAAGCAAATAGACATAAACCCACACTAAAGCTATTAATAGAATTAGAATTTGGTTTTGAAGATGCCGCTTTAACAGGACTTTTTTATGGACTTTCCTCTACAATTTACCCATTTCTTTATCAATATTTAAAATTATTTTTTAAAATTCCTCGTTATACTTTAGAACCAACTCCTAATTTTGAAAATAATTGCTTTAAATTAAATATTGAAAGTATATTTTCATTAAGTATAGTAAAAGCTATATATATCTTTTACATACTTAGGAAAAACTATATTATTGCAGAAAATCTTGAGTCTTCTAACTCTACCAGTATCTAGGCATATAAAATAACATTCGATGCTGCAAAGTGTATTTTTGAAGATAGTTAATTAAAAAGGAGATGTTAATGTATGGAAAACCACCCAATAGATAATTTAATGAGGAGTACTTTAGAAAACATTAAAGAAATGGTGGACGTTAATACCATTGTAGGCGATGCCGTTGAATCCAAAGATGGATCAACTATTATCCCAATTTCAAAAGTTTCTTTTGGGTTTGCATCCGGTGGAAGTGAATTCTATTCAAAGCAACCACCACCAACAGGAGTTAAATTTCCCTTTGGTGGCGGTTCTGGAGCTGGGGTTAGTATTAGACCTGTGGCATTTCTAGTACTTAAAAATGAAAGTGTAAGACTTCTTTCCTGCGATGGAAATAGTACATACGACAGAATCGTAGACTCAGTACCGCAAATAATTGAAATTATAAAGGGTTTTGGAAAATCAAAACATTCTGAGCCGAAGGAACCACCAAAACAAGAAGAATAATTACTACTAAATTAAGGGGATTAATAATATTGATCTCCTTAATTTATTCTGGTTCACTAACTGCCGATTCTTTCAAATAAAGCTCTTCTTCATTATTTTGCTCAAGTAGTTCATCTTTCATCATTCCCTCCATTAAATTTTCAAGGGAAGGCATATCTTTTATTGTATTTAGGCCAAAGTTCTTTAAGAATTCCTCTGTTGTAGCATAAAGAATTGGTCTACCTGCCACATCCATTCTTCCACATTCCTTTATTAACCCTTTATCTACTAAAGTTAATACAGCGCTATCACTCTTTACTCCTCTTATATTATCTATGTCAATTCTAGTAATGGGCTGTCTGTAAGAAACTATTGCTAAAGTTTCTAATGCAGCTTGAGATAATGATTGCCTAATATTAGTCTTAAGTAATTTTTGAACGTAATAACTATTCTGAGGTTTGGTCACTAGTTGATATTCATTATTTATGTTTATTAATCTTATTCCACGTTCTTCAGCTTCATATTTTATCATCAACTCATGTAAAATATCCTCTGTAAAATTTTCACTACCTTCAATAATTAATGCTAAGTCCCTTAGCTTAATCGGTTCTCCACTTACAAATAAAAGTGATTCAAATATAGAAAAATAAGCGCCCTTTTGTGAAGCTCCCTCGATTTCTATTTGGTCAAAATTAACTTTCTTCATTTTTAATTATCCTCTCCAAATATATTTCATTAAAGTTTTCATATTGAGTAACCTTAATTTCTCTGATTTTAATCATTTCTAGCATAGCTAAAAAAGTAACAACTACTTCTATTTTTGAAGAATAATCTTTAGTTATATTTTTAAAGCTTAACTTATCATTTAAAAACAAAATCTCTCTTAAAGCTATCATTTTATCTTCTATCTTAAATGCATCTAATGGAATTAACTTCTCCATTATGTTTTCCGTATTCATTTTATTTCTAAATCTGTCCATTAATTCGTTATATATAGTTAATAGTTCTATTAAAGTAATATCTTTAAATATTTCTTTAAAATTATGTTCTGGATCAGGAATTATTTCTGGCTTTTTTGAAAACATAAGCCCTACTTCTCGTTCTTTTAAAAACTGTGAAACAAATTTAAACTTTTTATATTCGAGTAACTTTTCAACAAGTTCTTTTCTCGGATCAATTTCTTCCACTTCTTCTGCTTCCTTTTTTTCTTTTGGAAGAAGCATTTTTGATTTAATCTCAATTAAAGTAGCAGCAATAACTATAAATTCAGAAGTAATATCTAAATCCATCTCTTTTAAATCATATAAGTAATCTAGATATTGAGTGGTTATGTCATATATTTTTATATCATATATATCCATTTCATTTTTTTTAATGAGATGAAGTAATAAATCAAAAGGGCCTTCAAAATTTAAAGTCTTAACATTTAATGGCATTAAAATCTCTCCTAAAATCAAATAACTAAATATGGTATCTCATATAATTATACAACAAAATGCTCAAAAAGCCTAAGCCTTTTGAGCAAAACAGATCATAATGAATTATCAAACAAATCTCCCATGTTACTTTTGAAATTACCCCAGAAACCAGGTTTTTTCATTTCTCGATCACTATATAAGGTTACCTTTCCCACAAGTTTACCATCCAAATATACTTCGCAATAACCCACTCTCTCGCCACTTTTTATCTCATTTTTCAAGTCCTCAATTATACACTTTTTTGTAATCTTTACATTCTTGCCTTTTTCGTAAGTAACTACAAGATCTTGTGCAGCTTTGGCTATAAAATACTTATCATTTTTTTTGCTAAGGATAATTCTTTCAACTTCAGCATCTTTAGTTATAATTTTTTTAGATTCAAATTTCGAGAAACCAAAGTTCATTAACATGCTTGCATCTCTATTTCTGACCTTAAAAGTATCTGCCCCCATAATTATTGCTAGCATTCTAATACCATCTCGCGAAGCCGTGGCAGACATACAATATTTTGCTTCATCTGTAAAACCTGTTTTTAAACCATCGCATCCCTTAAAAAACCTAACAAGCTTATTATGATTTACTAGCCCTATAGGAGTCTTTCTTCCTTCAGTTATGGTTTCCATATAAGTTCCAGAATACTTTAAAATAGTTGAGTGTTTCAGCAATTCTTTTGACATTAGCATTATATCATAAGCAGTGGTTAGATGTTCTGGTGCGCTCAATCCTGTACAGTTTTTAAAAGAAGTATCTTTCATTCCAAGATCAGCGGCTCGCTTGTTCATTAAAACTACAAATGCATCTTCACTGCCTGCAAGGTATTCACCTATTGCTACTGCAGCATCATTACCAGAGGCAATTGCAATTCCTTTTAATAGATCCTCAACACTTCTTATTTCTCCAGTGTCAAGTATCATGGAACTACCACCCATTTTTTTAGCATTTTCACTTATAGTAACGGTATCACTTAACTTTATTCTCCCTGAATCAATTGCCTCCATTGTTAATAACATTGTCATAATCTTAGTTACTGAAGCCGGAGCAAGTTTTACATGTGAGTTTTGTTCAAATAGTATATCACCCGAAACAGGTTCTACAAGTAGCGCCGATTTTGCCTCTACCTTTAAATTAGATTTTATTTCAACTCCTTCTGCTTTTACACTTTTCACACTGAAATTAAATAAGGTACTAAGTAACATAAAAACTATAAAGTAACTAAATAAATTTTTCGTTTTATTATTCATATGTTTTCTCCTCTCTTAAAGCCTTTCCTTATGCTTATATTTTTCCACAAACTCTTAATATTATCACAGGTTTTATTATTAAGTTCATGGGGATTATGAAAACATATATTAATTAATTAATTTTTTTCCTATAATTCCATAAATAAATTTATTTTTTTGAAGACGACTTATGCTCTAGGATGTGTATTTTTATATACCTCTGAAAGTTTATTTTTTTTATACATAGATAGATAAACTTGAGTGGCTGCCGTGGCATTATGCCCAAGTAATTCTTGTATTAATTTAATATCAGCTCCATTTTCAAGCATATGCACAGCACAAGAATGTCTTAATGTAAAAGTATTTATTAGTTTTCCAATTTGGGCTTCCTTTGCATATTCCTTTATAATTTTCCAAAAACCTTGTCTAGACATTTTTATTCCTTGAAGATTTAAAAATAGCAAATCACTTTGATTGAAATTAATGCTATTTCTGATTTTATAATAGTCCTCAATACATCTACAAGCAAATTTACCTATAGGAATTATTCTTTCTTTATCTTTAGAGCCAATGCACTTAATGTAACTGAATTTAAGATTTATCTGGTATACCTTAAGATTTAATAATTCTGTCACCTTTAATCCTGCAGCATACATAATTTCAAGCATAGCTTTATCTCTAATTCCTTTGTTTGTATTTATATCCGGCATTTTTAATAGTTCATTTACTTCTTCATAAGTGAGAATCTCTGGTAAATTTCTATCTATTTTGGGTATTTCATATATAGCAATGGGATTATCATAAATTAATCCTCTTCTTAAAAGGTATTTATAGAAATTTCTTAAGGAAACAATATTTCTAACAATAGAACTATTTGCTTTTCCACCCTTCCTAAGATCCTGAACATATGCCATTATTGATAAATCATCAATTGAATTAGGCTCTTCTTCTCTTTCTTTCAAAAAATCAAAAAACTTGTTTATATCTCTTTCATAAGCATCGAGGGTATTTTTACTTAACTTTCGAATCCTTAACTCCTCTAGATATTTATTTATTAAATACTCCATATTCTTCTCCATCCACGCAAAAATTAAAAGTTTATAAAACTCTTAAAAGTGTAAATATATTTGTATATTATTATCCTATTTACATTGATTACATTATAAACAAAAGTGCTATTTTCATGTAAATCATTAAACCTCATATATCGATAAAGTAAGTAATCCATAATTTTGGGCAAATAAACTCCAAACATTAGTAATATAAAAAAACATTTTATTATAGAAATAATAAATTCTATATTTTTATCTTTTATCTTAACCATACTATTTTCACCACACCTTTAATATTAATGTATTAACATTTTAATTAAATAAGGTGTAATATAAGCCTCTAAAACAAAGCCTAAACACATGCAAATAAATATCCCTACAAAAATAAGTGAGTATGTAGCTATTCTCGCAAATATACTTGTAGCCCAATGCTTGTACATATTATTTTTAAAAAAAGCAAGAGAAAACTCCATAGCTGAAACTGATGCAAACATCATACAAGGTAAATAAATAATATTCTGCGGTAAAATCCCAAGTAATGTTATCCAAATTCCTTTAACACCGACACCTTTAATTATAAAACTAATAGTAAAACCTAATGTGTAGCCTTTTATAATATCAATTATTAGTATTAAGGGTGTTCCAATCATAGTTAAACCTAAAAACCAAATCCCAATAATAATTGGTAGATTATTTCTTATAGACTGAAAAAATATATCTTTATAATTAATATTTTTTTGTGTTATAGAATTTGTGAACTTTGATAAATATAAGGTTAATTGTTCCTTTTCAACAGGACCCATATATTTAACTGTATAAATTCCTAATACTATACCTAAAAACATGCAAAAAATAGAAATTATATATAGCCAAAAGTTATTTTCGAAATGCTTATTTATTATGTTAAGTGATCTCATACTTTTCCCCCCTATGTTCTCATAATTTTTATCATTTTAAATAATATGATTTTTAGGAGAATTATATGCCTATTTAATGAACAGCATTCCAATTTCACAAATAGTTTTTGCATTTACTTTAGAGTGATGCCTTTGATGTTATTTAAATTTTAACATATCTTAAATGGTTGTCAATAATTATAAAAAGCATGAGAATGTTATAAATCCTCATGCTTTTATAATTTTAACTTAAAAACTATTATTTAGCGGCCTTTTTAGAACTAAAACCACCACTTTTTGAGAATACTACTGACATAGCAACTGCAATTGTACATAAAACTAATGCAATTATCATTCCAGCATCAGTATTGTTATATTGAATTAATACTGGTGCAGCCAGTAGGGATACAAGATTTATTACCTTTATCATAGGGTTTAATGCTGGACCTGCAGTATCCTTTAACGGATCTCCTACAGTATCACCAACAACTGAAGACTTATGACATTCTCCACCTTTTCCACCAAGAATTCCATCTTCAATAGTCTTCTTAGCATTATCCCAAGCACCACCTGTATTTGACATAAATACAGCAAGTAATTGTCCAGATACTATAACTCCAGCAAGTAACCCTCCAAGGGCTTCAACTCCAAGTAGTATTCCAACAATTAGTGGACTTAATACTGCAATAACTGAAAGTGGAATAAGTTCTCTTTGTGCAGATACTGTGCAAATATCAACAGCCTTTTTATAATCAGGTAAAACTTTACCTTCCATTAAACCTGGAATATGAAATTGTCTTCTAACTTCTTCAACAATTAATCCTGCAGCACGAGTAACTGCGTTAATTATTAAGGAAGAGAATAACCAAGGGATACAAGCTCCTATTAACATTCCGATAAATACTGTTGGGTCAGATATTCTAATACCGGTTTCAAATAAAGTTTTAGAAACATCAATGTTCATATTAGTAACTTGAATTTTAGACACATCTGTTAAGTATGAACCAAATAATGAAACAGCGGCGATAACGGCTGAACCAATAGCCACACCTTTGGTAATAGCTTTTGTAGTGTTTCCTGTAGCATCAAGTTGATCCATAATTTTTCTTGATTTTTTATCAAGACCAGCAAGTTCTCCAATACCATTTGCATTATCTGCTATAGGTCCAAAAGAGTCCATTGCAACGTTATTTCCAGTTAAGGTAAGCATACCAATACCAGTCATTGCAACACCATAAAGTACATAATGAATACTATATCCACTATATATTAATACTGAGCTCAAAATTGTTGCAGCAATAACTAAAGTCTGCCATACAGCACTTTCAAAACCAATGCTTAAACCCTTTAAGATAAGAGTTGCGGTTCCTGTTTTAGAAGCCTCAGCTATATCTTTAACTGGTTGATAATGAGTGTCTGTAAAGTACTTAGTTACCTCATCTAGAACAAGGGCAAGTACTATACCAACAGAAACGGATCCAAATGCTCTCCACTCTTGCATATAAAAATGTGCAAGGAAAGCAAAAGCAGTTAGACTAATTGCCGCGGAAGCATAAAAACCTTTATTTATAGCTGCCATTGCATTTCCTTCTTTTGCTTTGTCATCACCTTTAACTAGGTATGTTCCAATTACAGAAGAAAGAACTCCAATTCCTCTAACCATAAGAGGGAATAAAATCCACTTAAGTGGGTCTGGACCCTTATCAATAGACATTAAAGCAACTCCAAGTATAAGACCAGATACAATTGTAACTTCATAGGATTCAAATATATCTGCAGCCATACCAGCACAATCTCCAACATTATCCCCAACTAAGTCTGCGATAACGGCTGCATTTCTAGCATCATCCTCTGGAATACCAGCTTCAACTTTACCAACAAGGTCAGCTCCTACATCTGCTGCCTTTGTATAGATACCTCCTCCAACTCTCATAAATAAAGCAAGAAGTGTACCTCCAAATCCAAATCCTAAAAGAGCGTCAGGAGCCGCTTTTCCAAATACCATAAATATTACGGTACCACCTAAGAGCCCTAAACCATCTGTTAGCATTCCTGTAATAGTACCTGTACGATAAGCAATTTTTAATGCTTCTGAGAAACTTCTAGTAGCTGCTGATGCAACTCTAACATTTCCTTGTACTGCCATTCTCATACCAAATTGACCAACCATAAGTGAGAAGCACGCTCCCATTATAAAGGCTATAGCTCGGCCAAATCCAACTATTAATTTTACTTCATCTGAAGTAGCTGGCGCGAATCTATCCATAGCTTCAGTACTTGGTGGAACAATGTAAACTGAAAGAAACAAAAGAACAGTTAAAATTCCGATTAATGGTACGATAGTTCTTAATTGACGCTTTAAATATGCATCAGCACCGGATTTAATATATCCCCATACCTCTTGCATTTTTTTCGTGCCCTTATCATATTTCATAACTTGGTTACGAAGCATGAAGGCATAACCCAACCCTAAGAAAGCAATTGCAAAAACAATCCATATCGCTATGGTTTCGAAGTTAGTAGCTCCCTTTAAACTTTCCATAATATCAGTCCTTTCAAAATAAAATAGTTTTTACTAAAGAGTTCTAAATTGAAATTCTTAGTAAAACGTTTACATAGTATTATTTCTACATAAATTTTAAAATTCCTGCATGGACTTGCAAAACTTTAAAATTTTTAAAAAAATATCACCAATATAAGTATAATACATATTGTTAAATTTATGAATAGTTTTTGAAAATAAATTTAATTTTCTAAATATTTTAAAAATAAAAAAAATACTAGTTTTATCTAGTATTTATAAATACTTCTATTTTTATGACCTTATTTTTTATTTTAGTATCCCATAATACTGAAATACTGCTAATTATTTTATAACCAAGATTAATCAAGAAGTTTCCTGATTATTTTTTTCAAGGTACCTTAATCTTTTAATTTGCTTTTTTAATCTAAGAAAGAAAACAAAACTCATCAAAATTAAGTAAGAGGAACTTCCTAAAAGTAATATTAAAACCATACCGCTTGAGTTAAGACTCATAACCAACAATATCAATCCAACAATGAAAATACCAAGCGATAAAATACCATATAACCCATAATCAGAAAAATTTACTTTCTTATTATTTTTATTCATATTACCATCTCCTCTTTAGTCATTTTACCATGAAGAATGATTTTGTTCTATGAATTTTTTTCTTTAAAAGTCACCAAAATAATATGCATAATTTACAATTGTTTTGTGTGATTCTCTAAAATATATAGAAGGCCATTGAAAGTTCATGTTTCTGGTAGTAAGATTATACCAACTCTAGCGTACCTCCCTAATTTTGTAGTGGTTTATCAAGTTGGATGAGTGGCAGCTGGAGTTAACCTTATCCATTTTTAATTTCAATAAATATAACCTCATTGCACTTCTTGCAAACTAATGCAGTTGTACCGTCACCACAATTTCTAAATTCATATTTTTCAATCCTAACATCTGTTTTTAAATCTTCTATATTTCCACATTTACACATTAATTTCATTTTTCATACCCCCATGTTGATAATAGTTTAATTTATTATAACCTATATTTACCATAAAATCCAGTAAAATGTTAATTAAAAGGTAATTATTGTAATATAGTTATTATTTAATCAGATTCTGTAAATAGTTATCATTAAAGAAAGTTGGAAATAGCCTATTATTTGTAGGATTCGCAGGGATGGTTTCACTTAATTACATGAATTATATTTGTATAGTAATCCATTACTTAGAACATAATAAGATAAATAAATATAATCTGAAAGGAGGTTAACCTGGTTTTGTGGTAAATTTCTATTAAAAAATATTATTAAAGATAATAATATCTGTCAAAATTTCGAAGGACAGATTAATAATCCTGTTTTACCACCGCATTATTTATGTGAAAAATCATATTATTATGATTTTAGAAACCAGATACTTTATGAGTAAGGATAAAGACAACCAAACAAGTTCTTATATGACTACGCCTTCAGATACTGGAGACGGGAATTCAAAAAAAACTAAGAAGAACAATAAAAACAATAATAATACAACTAGGAAAAAATCATAAATCAATGTGTCATTAAGGAGAGCTTTTACTCTCCTTTTATACTGTAAACAATCAAAAAGTGGCGGGTAGAAAACTGTTTTAAACATCTGAAACAAAATAATAAGTCAAAAACATTTTGAACATAAAAAAAGACACCCACATGGATGCCTTAAATTATAACTTTAACAAAAAACATTTTTAATATATTTTTCAACAATTTCATCTGCATTTTCTTCTTTTATATCTTTTATCTCCTCAATAATTTCCTGGTCATACAGTTGATTAATTTCAAATTCCACAGAATTATTCATTATTTTAATTTGATAAGTAAATACAGTATCCATAGGTTTATTAATATTAATTAACCCTTCTAAAACTCTAGGAGACATGTTTAGAAATACAGGTTTGCTTTGTAATTCCTCACTTAATTTTTTAAAATAACTTGAAAACGCATTATAAAGAATTTTATCTCTAGTGTACTCTTCTACTATTTTATCAATTAAATTTTCTGATAACATAACATTCACTTCCCTTCTAAATATCTATTCTGTAAAAAGGAATCATTATCCTTTATTTTCGACAAAATACAATATAAATATTCCTAATATTATTTACAATCAATAATTCGAATCATTTAAATACTTTTTTATTAATTTAGTATTCTTCTGGCGCATAAGAAATCGCTTCTACCTGATAAGGAAGACACTTTTATAACATCTCCTGTTTTAGGTGCGTGGATGTAACAATTATTTCCTACATACATACCAACATGATGTGGGTCTGCATAGGTTCCGAAGAAAATCAAATCGCCAAGCTGCATTTCATCCTTACTCACAGTTTTGCCTTGGTTGATTTGTGTATATGTAGTACGGGTTATCTGTATGCCAAAATTTGCGTAAACATATTGCATAAAACCAGGACTATCAAACCCTGGAGTTGGACTAGTTCCTCCCCACACATATTGAGTACCTATAAAATTATAAGCATAAGATACCAATTTATCTCCTGTAGCTTCATTTACAGGTGTTGTTTCAATAGCCTTAGAAATCTGAACTATGTCAAATATATCAATTATGTTATCTCCATTGAGATCATATATAGGATTCCATCTAATATCGTCAATTTTCATATTATAATTAATAGCTAAACTAGCTATGTCTTGGATATCTATAACACCATTATTATTAAAGTCAAGGTTGGGTATATTTGTTTGCGCCTGTATTTTTATATTGTTAGCAAATATTAGACTTGATGTTAATAATAAAATTAACATAACTAAACAGGTTAACTTTTTCATTTGTTTAATTCCCCCTATTATTAATTAGCTTATTAATTTGTTATCACTTACGATATTAAGATTCTTACAAGCTACTCTTATGGTATTTCCATCGTTGAGTTTAATATTTACTTGATATAATTTGTCATCAATAAGATTACCCTATGTCTCAACTAAAATATCCTTAATTACAGACTCATCATAATAAATCACTACTTAGAATTTATTTGAAATTTAATCTATATATATTATTATACCCTCACCAAGATTAAGTTTATTTTTTCTTTCATTACATTCAAATCTCCTAACGATAATGATTGCATAAAAACTTACTAGTCCCATACTTTAATATAATACATATTATACCTTATTTCAATTATATTACAAAGAATAAATGATTAATACAATATTTAGAGCCTGCTAATCGATTATTAATAAAAGTAGTTTATGCATTTGGTACTACAGTATATTTTCCACGCTCTTGAAGATATATAATATACTTTGTTAGTATTTTTTCAGTGATCATAGAAATCTCGGAGATATTAATCCCTGATTTTAGATAAGCAGAAAGTAGTGTTAAAGTTTGTTCATGGAATTATGACATAAAAAATAAACCTCCTCATTATCGAAAATACATCCAATAGCTGAGAAAGTTTATACATTATCTAGACACTAACTAGTCATCTTATTTTTAAGTCTAAGCTTGTCAGCAACCATAGCAATAAATTCAGAATTAGTAGGTTTACCTTTTCCGTTGTTTATTGTATATCCAAATAATTTATTAATGGTTTCTACTTGTCCACGGCTCCAAGCTACTTCAATAGCATGCCTTATTGCTCTTTCAACTCTACTAGCTGTGGTATTGTATTTTTTAGCTATAGATGGATATAATTCTTTTGTAACAGCCGATAATAGTTCTATATCATTAACAACCATGCTAATAGCTTCTCTTAGATACATATAACCCTTAATATGAGCTGGTACACCTATTTCATGTATGATACCAGTTATCTCCATTTCTAGATCTATTGGTTTATTACTATGTGGCGTATACTTAATTTCATTTGTATCAATAAATGAAACTGCTTTTTTTGCCTCACTACTTGAAATTGTATTATTAAACATTTCTCTAATTCTTCTAGTAAATACATCCATATCAAAAGGCTTTACAACATAATAATCTGCACCTAACATTATAGCTCTTTGAGTAATTTTATCTTGTCCTACTGCAGACAACACAATAACTCGTGGCATTGGTTCAAGATTCATAGTATTTAATCTCTCTAATACTCCTAATCCATCTAAATGTGGCATAATTATATCCAATACTACTAAATCAGGTTTCTTTTCTTGAATTAGCTTTAAAGCCTCTAATCCATCTTTTGCGATTCCAGTTACAACTATATCTCTCTGATTTAGCAAGTAGTCATTAAGAATGTTACAAAATTCCTTGTTATCATCTGCAATAATCACACTAATATTTGTTTTTTCCATCTTATAATCTCCTTTACTTTTTAGTTCCCATATCCTAACAATTAATTAATTCGACAAAAGAAAAATAATTCCTTCTTTAATTTAAAATTTATTGTAAAATAAATCCATTATTTATAAATTCGTACTTAAAGATAGCATAAATTAATTTATGCTATCTTTATTT
>JACMJL010000159.1 GCA_014380625.1 Clostridiaceae bacterium | reverse complement strand
TTTTGGGTGTTATTTGGGATTTTCGCAGATTCAATTATAACAGAAAAAGGGGGGCATTGTTTTTTTTATTCAAAAAAACTCTGTAACCCTTGATATATAAAGATTAAATTAAAAAAATAGTGTAAAAAACTTTACACTATCCCTAAAAAGAAAGGGGTAGTAATAATGGAAATAGACCTATTAAAAAAAGAAGAATGTATAAATAGACCCTATGTAAAACTAAATAGTAAAAATATTGTTAGTGATTTACTAAAGGCTTTAGATGAAAATATTCCAAAGTTTAAAGCGATTGATGGAATCTTAGGAATAACACTTAATGGAGGATTGTCTAGAGCATACGCTGATCATCTTTCTGAAATTGATATAGTTATTTATTTAAATAAGAATTACTATGAGGAGTGGCAAAAGGGCAACTCCCCGATACCACTTGGAATCGTAAAACTTAATGGATATCTTTACGACATAAAGGTTGTTGCTTGGGAAAGTGAAAAAGAGCGTTCCTGGGATAGTGTAGCACTATGGGATCTATCCTATTCGAAGATACTCTTTGATCCAAAAGGACAAATACTAGAGCTTATGAAGGATAAACTAAGTAATACCCCTAAGGCTTTGGATGCAGAAGGCTTAATGTTTAGTGCTTGGTGGTATTATAAACTTGCAGGAGATATATGGATTAATAGAGGGGATCCCTTACAAGGCCATTTTATCCTCAGCAAGGCAATTGCTTCGCTAATTGAAGCTTTATTTATAGCAAATAATGAGTATATACCTCATGAAAAATGGCTTATACACATGAGTAGAACCCTTAATTGGAAGCCAAAACATTGGGAAGAAAAACTTTCTAAAGCAATGAGTACAGGAGATTTTTCAATACAAAGCCTAATTGAAAGACAAGGTGCTATTGAAAGAATATGGAAGGATATAGATTTATATATTATAAATAAAGAATGTCCTGAGTTTAAACTCTCTATTATGCAAAAATATTTTTATGATTTACTTAAATTTTTGGTGAAAAAAGAAGTTGTAACTCTGCAGGAATGGAAGACAAAAGCAGGCCTAGATATGCTTAATGGAGACCCCTTTTATAGCATTGTTACTGTGGATAGCGAAAAGATAACATTAGATAAAGAAAAGTTTCTTTCAATGAGTCAGGAAGATATGTATTATTGGCAATATGAAGTTTTGGAGTCTATTCGAGATCAAAAGGGTTAAAGGCAAAAATTAAGTTGATCATATTAGTAACTATTTGATTTTCTATCCGTATTAATATAGATTAAGATAAGATTACAGGGGGATGAATATGAGAAAGTTAATTACTATCTTTATAATGATAAATATGATACTGATATCAGCCACTGGATGCAAAACTAATAGTTTAAGTGAGAAAATTAGCTATGGAGATGCAATTACCATCAATGGCATTAGTTATTCTGGGTCCTATGATGAAGTAATAACGGATGATAAAATGATTGGAGTAGATGTAGGAGCCATCAAGTTTAATTTAGTTCAAAGCAAAGTAAGTTCCACCTATCAAATGAAAGATGGAGATGCTACTTTTCTAAAGGTTGGTACAAAGATATATTCCTTGAAGGACATCGATAAAAAGGATGCAGTAGCTGCTCTGAATGAAGGCAAATGGATACTTTATAAAGCCACTACTCAAAATAGTAGTGGTGTTATGCCCTCTGGAAATGGAATTACAGAAGACACCTTCAAAGCCTCTGCATTAATAGTTGAAAAATCAGGCAATAAACAGCAGGTAAAAATTGAAGATAGTGAAAAGATAAAGAAGGTTCTAGAGGGAATAAAGATGGGAGTGCAAACAAAGGAACAGCTAAACTTTCCAGAAGGAAATAGTTACACCTTTTACTTTGTGATTGCAGATAAGAATGGTGTTGGCCAGATAGCGTACAAGTATTATTTGAATTTCCAAGATATTAATCTTAAGGGTTATGTTCGAGGATTTGATGAGAGTTATAATGTAGATAGTAGTGTAAGTAAGATAATCGCTGAGTCCTTTGGAACCTCAACCAATATTTTTGATTTTAAACTTGGAGGAAAACAGCAGATTTATGATATCTATGCTGAGGGTAAATTTATATTGAAAAAAGTAGTAAAAGAGACTCCTAAGGAAAAGTTTAAAGTTAAGGTACTAGAACAGGGAGCAGAAATATGGCAGAATGGGAATAAAGTTAAGGATAACCTTCCTGGAAAGTATAAAGTTGAAATTTTTATGAAGGACACAAAACTTCAAGAACAAATTAAGAATATATTAACCTCGAAGAAGTACAAGCTTCCTGGTGTATCATTAATCAGCTCAACCACGACTGAGGAAGGAAATTCTACAGTGCTGTACCTAAGTTATGATAAACAACCTGAACTTTATTTGGATGAAATGTCAGATAGTTTTGTGTTGTATGGGGGAAATGTGAACTAAGATATCTTTTTTTCATATACAAATCCAGCATCATGGAATTTAATGTTATAGAGCAAAGAAAGCCTAAAACAGAAACTAAGTCTTTCTAATGATCTCTTCACATTAAATCCCATGTCTTAGGAAATGAGATTTATGGATTAGAGGAATTACGTTTAAATAATTTTACGATTTCGTTAACCACTAAGGGCATCAAGGATAGAATAATAACAAAACCCCAATCTACTAAATTTAAAGCATGAATACTAAAAATTGTTGCTAAAACAGGTATTGATATTATTAAGCCTTGTAGTAGTATACCTAAAACTATAGCTCCAATTAAAAATTTA
>JACMJL010000158.1 GCA_014380625.1 Clostridiaceae bacterium | reverse complement strand
TTTTGGGTGTTATTTGGGATTTTCGCAGATTCAATTATAACAGAAAAAGGGGGGCATTGTTTTTTTTATTCAAAAAAACTCTGTAACCCTTGATATATAAAGATTAAATTAAAAAAATAGTGTAAAAAACTTTACACTATCTAAGATTGTTTAGGAGCTGTAGATATGAAAATATTAAAGGTAGCTATTATCGGGTGTGGAAATATATTTCCTATGCATGCCCAATCAATAAAAGTAGTTAATAATGCAACTCTTGTTGCTGTTTGCGATAATAAAGAAGATAGGGTAAAGTTAAAAGCGGAGCAGTATAACTGTAGTTATTATACAGACTATAAAGAAATGTTTTCAAAGGAAGATATAGATGTAGTACATATATGTCTTCCACATTTCCTTCATGCTGAGGTGTCAATATATGCTGCAAAACTTGGAATACATATATTTACAGAAAAACCTATGTCTATAGGTCTCTCAGATGCCCAAGATATGATTAAGGCTGCTAAGGATAATAAGGTGACCCTTGGTGTTATATTTCAAAATAGATATAATCCCGGTTCTCAACTTATAAAAAAGTCCCTGGAGTCAGGAGAACTTGGTAAAATACTATCAGGAAAAATGGAAGTTACCTGGAATCGTTCAGATGAATATTATAGCCATAGTGATTGGAAAGGTACCTGGGAAAAGGAAGGTGGCGGGGTTATAATAGATCAAGCTATTCACACCATGGATCTTCTGAGATGGTTTGTGGATAGTGATGTGGATTATATTGAGGCTAATATAAGTAATCGAGTACATGAAATCATTCAGGTTGAAGACTGTGCAGAAGGCATTATTAAATATAAAAATGGAGTTGTAACTGCGTTTCATGCTATTAATTATTATTCCTACGATGCACCTGTAAAAATTGAACTTCACTGTGAAAAAGGTATGGTAAAGATGCTAGGAGATAGAGGTCATATAAAGTTTAATGATGGTATCGAGTTAATAGCAGATAATAATCCAGAGGATATCTTTGATTATGGAAATGGAGCAAAAGGTTACTGGGGAACTAGTCATACAAAACAGATAAAGAACTTTTATGCTTCAATTAGTGCTGGCTTACAACCTGATATAACCGGCGATGAGGCAATAAAAACTCAAAAAATGGTGTGTGCTATCTATGAATCTGGTAAAAAAAGAGTTAGAATAAAGTTGTAATAAGTAATGTCTTGAATACTAATAAGCTTTTGGAGGAAATTATGCAGGGTAGTTTCGAAAAAACTGTATTGGAATCAGATTTTCCCTTTAGATTATTCTTGGATAATGGTTATGCAAACACACCTCATCACTGGCATGAGGATATTGAGATTATTTACCTTGTTGAGGGAAGTGTAAAAGTAGGTATAGGTAATGATTTATATCACCTTAAAGTAAGGGATATTTTAATTATCGGTCCAGGTGAGGTACATTTCTTTCTTAAACAAATGGAGTCTAGTAATAGGGCGGTAATACAATTTAGAATGTCAATTTTTGATACCTTCCTTTCAGGGTCTAAGGATAGTAGAACTATAAGACCTATGTTCACACATTCTAAATATCTTATACCTGGCACTGAATTACATAGTCTTATGGAGAAACAAATTCAACAGCTTATAAATGAGAATACTGCCGCTGAAGTAGGCTATAAGCTTATTTTGAAGGCTAGGCTTTACGACTTGGCAGGAATATTAATTAGATATATGCCTAAAGGGGAGTATTCGGCTGAGGCTGAGAGCCGTCAAATGGAAAGACTGCAAAGGCTGGGTGAGGTATTTCAATATGTGGATCAATACTATCAATCCAATATTGACTTACATGAAATTTCAAGGGTTGCTGGATTTAGTAAATATTATTTTACACGTTTTTTCAAAGAAAATACTGGGGTAACCTTTATAGCTTATTTAAATAATTTTAGGATAACCAAAGCAGAATGGCACCTAATGGAGGAAACAGATTCCATTACAGAAGTCGCCTATAAATCAGGCTTTAATAGTGTTAAAACTTTTAATCGGGTATTTAAACAATTAAAAGGATGTGCTCCTATGGAGTATAGGAAAGCTATTAAAAAGTAGAGTTTATTAAGCAGTTATTCTTATAAAAAAAGGCACTAGTCTTATTGTTCTTGATTTGCAAGAAAATAAAATAAGTGCCTTTTTTATTTAAAAAGTTTTAATAGAGTTAAAAGGATAAGCACGTAGTACAACATGACCATCAATTTCTTTGATGCTAATTGGTCCAAGATATCTACTGTCATTACTAACCTGTCTATTATCCCCTAATACAAATACAAACCCTTTAGCAATTTTTAATTTTTGATTTTCTGCTAAAAAGCTACCTGCCTTTGTTAAAGTGTTTTCTTCTAAATAAGTTTCCTTAAGTTCTGTACCATTTAAATAAACTTTATTAGCTTTTAGTTCTACTTCATCTCCTTCAATTCCAATAACTCTTTTTACAAAAATATCCTTAGCTTGATTTTCTGAATTGAATATTATTATTTGACCTCTTTTTATATTCATAGTTATAAGAGAAAGTTTCTCAACTAAGACACTATCATTATTTTTAAGTGTAGGTAACATAGACAAACCACTAACAGTGGATCGAGCAAATACATAAGTATTTATGGTTAACGCTAATGTTACTGCAATTACAAGGGAAAATAACCATTGAAATATTTCTTTTCTTAGGGCTTTTTTATTTTTCATTATACACCTCTAACTTATGAGTTATTCTGTTTTTTGAGAAAGAAATAAAATTTCACTCCGGTTTCCGTGTTCTCTACACCAAAGTTACTTTTATGCAAACTAAGAATGTTTTTAACAATTGACAGTCCAATACCCGTTCCGCCTAAAACTCTATTTCTAGATTTTTCAACCTTATAGAACTTCTCCCATATATTTTCTAAATCTTCCACCGGTATCTGTGTTCCATGATTTTCAATTTCAAAAAGTATTTCTTCTTCAACCTGACTAAGAGAAATAAATATGCCCTCACCCTGTGGTGTATTTTTAATTGCGTTTCCTAATAGATTAGTTATAACTTGTTCTATTCTAAAGGAATCTCCAAATACTTCTGAGCTTTTAGTGGCTATATTAACTTTAATGCTTATGTTTTTAGCTTCAAAAATTGTAGCGTGTTTTTTTACTATAGAGGCTATCAATTCTTCCATCTCAAAATAATATTCATCAAGTTTAAAGTTACCGGATTCCAATTGAGACAGATCAAGCATATCTGAAATTAAAATGGACATTTTTTGACTTTCATCCATAATTACATCTAAATAATAATCTTTTTCTTCACCTTCTGCTATATTGTCTTTAAGTCCTTCTGCATAACCATTAATAAGTGATATTGGCGTCTTAAGTTCATGAGATACACCTGCCACAAATTCCTTTCTCATTCTTTCTAGTGCTTTTTCCTTTTCTATATCCTTTGTCAGTTTCTCATTGGCAGTTTGAAGCGCATTTAAAGAATTACCTAAATTATAAGATAAAAAGTTTAATGTAGTTGCAAGGCTTCCTATTTCATCTTTAGTAGTAACATTACATTTTTCAGTAAAATCAAGCTGAGACATCTTTAATGCAGTTTTATTTAATTTCTTTAACGGATTAGTGATCATATTTGTATAAACTAAAGATAATATTATAATTAAAACAATGGCAAGTACATAAAAGTATACATAAAATTCTTTTATTACTGAGGAAGCCTCACCGATAGGCTGAAGTGATGATATTGCTACAAATACAGTATTAATAGTATTATTTACTACAATAGGTGTTACAGCAACAACTGCATTTATTCCATTAATCTCATATTTAGATTTAAATACTACTGTTTCTCCATTTTTTATTTTAGATAGATATTGTGCGTTGTTAATGCATTCCAGCATTACGGCCTTTATAGTTCTATCATAGTTACTGAAGTAGGGAGAATCAGATATGTAAAATCCGTTTTCATGAGTGTAAGAATAGGTTTGTTGATAGGGTAAATTATACATTGTAATATTAGCATTATTGTTTGTCTCAAAGGAGTTCATGGAAGTCCATAAGCTAGAAGCATCCTGAGGATTTTTATCATAGGAAGTTTTAAAAGATTTAAAGTTTTCTTCAAAGTTATAAAACTTTCTATTTAGATAAAAGTTACCAATAAAGGCTGATTGAAGTATCATTGTAATACTAGTGAAAACTAAAAAGAATAAGGCAGTTATTACAAATAATTTAACTGAAATACTTTTATTTTTCAAATTCAGCTTCAAGTTTGTAGCCACTTCCTCTCACTGTAGTAATGATATCCGCTTTATTTCCAAGCTTTTGTCTAACTCTCTTAACATGGGTATCTACAGTTCTAAGATCTCCATCAAAATCATAACCCCAAACATTTGTAAGGAGCTTATCTCTTGATAAAACAATACCATGATTTTTAGCAAGATATAAAAGCAAATCATACTCCTTAGGAGATAAATCTATTCTATCACCATCTAAGCTTACATTATGGGATAATTCATTTATTTCCAAAGTATCTATTCTAGTGATTCCATTGTCAGATTTAGATTCTCCAAGTTCTGATCTTTTAAGTAGGGCTTTTACTTTTGCAGTTAATACCTTTGGGCTAAAAGGTTTAGTTTGATAATCATCAGCACCTAACCCATAGCCTAGAAGTTTGTCATCCTCTTCTGATTTAGCAGTTAACATAATTATAAGAACATCTGAATGAGCTCTTATATTAGTGCAAACCTCGTAACCGTCCATCAAAGGCATCATTATATCTAATATTATTAAATCTATTTTTTCTCTTTTAAAGATCTCAAGTGCTTGAATTCCATTTTCTGCTTCTAGAATTTTAAGACCCTCTCTTTTTAAATAATCTGAAATTAAGTGTCTCATTCTACCTTCATCTTCAACTATTAAAACTGTTTTATCCAAAGTTAATTCACCTCACTATCAATGATAGCATATAATAGTTCTTTTAAAAATCCATAAGGGCATGAATTATTATAATATTTACAT
>JACMJL010000157.1 GCA_014380625.1 Clostridiaceae bacterium | reverse complement strand
TTAAGGAGTGGCTAACAGTCACAATCTTGTAGGACTTTATTGTACAAAGCAATGAAGGCTTGTGGCTTCTTGAGAAATAATAAGAAGTAAGACATGCGAGATTTATAGGCGAGAGTCTGTATCCTAGTAGTAAAATCCTGTGATACTACCATTCTATTTTACGAATAGAGTGCTGAAATCCGTTTTGTTACGATTTTAGGTAGCAGGTTCTATAAGGATCCCTTTTCCACCAACTTGTATATGTCTATAATCAGGATAACCTGGCCACGTATTTAAATTTTCTTTGTTTTGAATAATATTTTTAACTCCAGGATGCAAATCCTTTATAGCGGGATCATTAAAAATGATTTCGAATTCTGTGTGCTTTTATCAACATATATATATATATTTATGAGGTAAATATTATCATATTAATAATATTTAGCTACTTAAGCAACAGTGAACATTTCTCTAATAAAAAAAAACTAGCATCTGCTAGTTTTTAATATATTCGTTTTAAATTAAAGCCATTATCTTCTAAAGCTTTCGATATCTGAAGGATATGTTCATGTCCATTTGTCTCTACTGTCACTTCAAGTTGTACCGTGTTAAACCTATCAAAGGTCTTAAACTGGTTATGATCAAGCTTTACTATATTTGCATTTGTTTTTGAAAGTAAGGTTGATATTTTTACTAATTCACCAGGTTTGTCTGGCATGTCTACTGAGAAACAGAATAAACGTCCTCTAGAAACTAGTCCGCGATCTATCATAGCTGAAACTGTTAAAACATCAATGTTTCCACCACTGACGATACATACAATATTTTTATTTTTATAATTTAACTTTTTTAATCCTGCTAAAGATAACACACCAGCACTTTCAGCTATAAGTTTGTGTTTCTCTAAAAGAAGTAAGAAGGATTCCATTATTTCGAAGTCAGACACAGTTACAATTTCATCAACTAAATCCATAATAATAGAAAAAGTAAGATCACCAGGATATTTAACAGCAACTCCATCTGCAATTGTATTTACAGTATCTAAGTTAATTAATCTGTTATTATCCATGGACATCTTCATGGCCATAGCACCCTCTGGCTCAACTCCAATAATCTTTATTGAGGGCTTTAGTTTCTTTGCTGCTAAAGCTACTCCACTTATTAGCCCACCTCCACCAATAGGTACTAAGATGCAATCAACATCCTTTAGCTCCTCTAGAATTTCAAGGCTTACAGTTCCTTGCCCTGTAATAACATCTAAATCATTAAAAGGATGTATAAAAATAAAGTTATTTTCTTTTTCTAATTTTTTTGCTTCTGCAAAAGCTTCATCATAACAATCTCCAAAAAGAACAACTTCAGCGCCGTACTTTTTAGTAGCTTCAACCTTAATTAGTGGGGTTGTTTTTGGCATAACGATAGTTGCTTTAACACCAAGTTTTTTAGCAGCGTAGGCAACTCCTTGAGCATGGTTACCTGCTGAAGAGGATATTAAGCCTTTTTTTCTTTCTTCAACTGATAATTTACTTATCTTGTTATAAGCCCCACGAATTTTAAATGATCCTGTAGTTTGAAGATTTTCAGGTTTAATATAAATAGTGTTACCACTCTCATTACTGAAGGTTTCACTGTAGATAAGATTTGTTTCTCTTAAAACGTCTTTAATACGTTCTTTTGCGTTAAGAACTTCAACAAAACCATCTAAATAGACAGCTTTGTTTTTAGAACTATTCTCTAATTTGGACATAATTATACCTCATAATTAATATATTAATTTAGATTCTATTTTCGGAAGAGATTACTCTTTGAGGATTCTTTGTGAATATTTTACTAAAACGTTTGGTGAAAAAGATATCCCACTTTTTAATTACATAATCAGCAAGTTTAACTGAACAATAACCAAGAAGTAAGCCTGCAAATATATCAATAACCCAATGAATTTCTAAATACATGGTTGAATAGATAACACTTAGGCAATAAAAGCCCCATACAAGTTTAAAGATTTTATCTTTTTCTCTTAGTACTAAGAGAAACATAGCAAAAGCTATGGAGGTATGCATAGAAGGTAAACAGTTCAAAGTTGTTTCAATTGCAGCCAATCCAGTTAAATTTCTTCCTAACATATCTGGATGACCGTTTACAAACCAAACTTCTTGAAGGTGAAAAATGAAATAAAAAGGTGTTATAATAAGTACTTGTAAAACATGAGAAGATAAAGTGTATTCAACCATTTTTTTTAAGCTAAGGGTTAGTGTAGCTCTAAAGAGAGGAACAAGGACAGCTAATACAAAGCCGGTATTGTAAACCATTTTCATATATATGGTTAGCCATGTGGGATTAAATATTCTTACAAAGGAAGCATCATTAAATGGGATTTTACTAAAGGTTTCATTTAGATTCACCAAAATGTTGCTTTTCATCTCTAATTTAAGTACATTGTGCCATATTCCGTTACCACTAGCAAGAATTGTCAGAATAACTACTAATAATGGAATTGCTAGAACTAAAAAAGGTTTTAACTTTACATTCCTATTAATATCTTTTAAGACAGTAAAACTAGTAAAGGCGGTTAATAGAATATAGCCTGAGTACTCAATTGGTATTAATTTTATATTGTAATTAACCACAAAAACAAATAAGAAAAAAAATCCTATTGTTACAAAATAATACTTGCTCATTAAATTGAACATTCTTAAAGATTTATCAACATAAGCTATATTAGCATTTTTAACGTTCAAAAGATTTGCCTCCTTAAAATTCAATAACTACTCAAGTATTATATCCTAATTAGTAGAAATCTTACAATGGATATTTAGTAGATATTTTTATATTTTGTGAATTTATATTTGGAAGTAGTACTGATGCTAAACCACCTGCAGCAATACTAGCGTAGTATGTTATAATCCTCCACATGAATATTGCAGGTACAATGGATTCTCCATTAAAAAATATTCCGAAAATTAGGAAGAAACCTCCCTCAGCACCAACTGCAGCCCCAGGAAGAGGAATAAAGGACATAAACATAGTTAAAAAAACTTGAGCCGAGACCATGGTCCATAGGTTGGCAGAGTTAAGTCCAAAACTTTTGTAAATGCAAAAGGGTATAGAATAATATACAGTCCATTGAAATAAGGTAAGAATTGAAGAGAAGATGCATAGCTTAGCATTTTTTGATATAAAGGCTGCACTCTCATGAAAACTTTTTAATTCTTCCTCAATATGTTCATATTTGTTTTCGAAATTTTTTATAAATTTGATTTTTCTAACTACTTTTAGCATAACAATGAGGATTTTCCCAGTAAGTTTATCATTAATGGAAAAAATTAAAGCAAAAATAATAATAATAGTATTTAAAGTGAATCCTAAAAAACAAAAGTAAATAAAGTAAGGTATTTTTGAATTAAAAAAATTAAACTCTAATACAATTACTAGTATGGAATAAAGTGTTAAGGTTGCTTGATGAATAATAAATTTAACCATCAAAATAGAACCTGAAAAACCAGCTGGAATATCATTTTCTGTCATTACATATAGTTGTGAAGGCTGGCCACCTGATTGAAAAGGGGTAATTGCACTGAAAAATTGACCTATCATAGCCGCCTTTAGGGATTTGATAAATAAATGATCTGTGCAATACAAGGATTTAGTTATTATGTATAAAATTAAGGTTTCAAATAGCCAAAACATTATAATACAGAAGCCTGCAATTATTAACCAAATTAAACTTAAGGTCTTAAATTGAGTAAGTAATTTAGTTAATCCATTTGAAAAAATAAATAGATATAAAAAAATACAGGCTAATACTATTACAACTAGTAAATTAAATATCTTGTTTCGCATTAATATGTCTCCTAAATTTGATTCGACTCTTTAACTTTCTAGGGCTTTTAAATTTTAACTTATGGTTTTTAGAGTAAATTCTATCATAAAATTGTTTCCACATACTTAAAACATAATCTTTAGAGTAGAATTCGTGACATTTCCAGGAGTTTTCACACCATATATTATACTCTGAATTCTTTGGCTTAAGTTTAGTTATGATGTCTACAAAATCTGAAATATTCTTTCCTTTAAGATAGTAATCAAATAAAATATTTTCATAAATATCTAAATCTCTTAATAATACTGGAATCTTTAAAGCTAAAGATTCTAGTATAGCCATAGGAAATAACTCACTAAAAGATGGTAAGAACATTACGTCAGCCATATTATATATATCGTTCATTTCTTCTCGTTCAACTATACCTATGAATTTCACATTAGAAGGTGGATTTTCAACAATCTTTTTAAGTTCTTTATACCCATCTGTTATAACGCCGAAAGAAAATCCACCAGCCCATACAAATTGAACCTGCGGGAGTTTTTTTGCAACCTGAACAAAATCCAAAATACCTTTTCTACTCTGAACCTGACCAACCCCAAGAACAACAAAGCTTTTTGAATTAATATTATATTTCTCTCTGGTTTTAACTATTATATTTTCATCCTGTTTATAGAAATTCTCTTCGGATACGTAATTTGGTATGTAGGTTATTTTTGATTCATCTATATGATATTGTTTTGTGAGTACATCAATAAAGTAAGGATTTACCACTACTAAATGATCAACACTTTTATAAAACCAAATTATATATTTGTAAAAAATACCTTTAACAATTGGAGGAAATTTCAAACTATCATTAATAGTTTCTGGTACAAAATGAACGTAAGCTACGCTAACTCCTCCACTTTTAGATAATGGAATGTGATCGATGGTGTGATAATGATTAATATCACAAGATCTAAATGCATTTATTTTAACTTCATAATCATTAAGTCCTTTTGTTACTAGATTTACTTGTTCAATGTAAGCAGATGAAACACCTTGACCTTTCACCTTAGTTGCTGAAGATAACATATTAATTGTTGGCATAATAAGTAGTCCCCTTTCAAATACTAAACGACAACGTATATATTG
Organism: Clostridiaceae bacterium; assembly: GCA_014380625.1. Classification (GTDB taxonomy): domain Bacteria; phylum Bacillota; class Clostridia; order Clostridiales; family Clostridiaceae; genus JACMJL01. The sequence continues at coordinate 47,909 of JACMJL010000157.1, read as the reverse complement.
ATTATACACGAGAAATGGAAATTTCAAAACATTGCTTTAAAGAAAATTAGTAAATTTATTAGTTTTATTTTCAAAATTATTAAAAAATGGCTATTTTACTTATGTTATAGAATTAAAGAAATTTAAATAAATAATAATGTAGACCCAAAGTCTGAATTTATGTATAATTTAGTTAACAATAAAATAATTGATAAAAAATTGAAATTTACTAAATTATTTTGCAAGAGTGAGGTATAATATGATCAAAAAAACAAACAAAAGAAGTTTGAAAAAGAGAATAAACAAAATGGTATCTGCAATAAATTTTTATGTTTTATTAGTAATGATGATTGCACTAATAGCTGTTTTAGGATTTTTATTAAAGTTCTTTGGAGTAAGGGTTTCAGCTATAGCAGCCAACCAACTAAATCATCAAATGAAATATGAAATAAGTAATTATGTAAAAGACAAAAGAATAACTGCAAGTTATGAAGAAGGTAATCCAGCCTATGATGAAATATTTAGAAAAATTGGAATTACTTACATTTTAAAGCCTAATAGCCGACAAGAAAGAAATATTGCAATGGAATCAGAGCCTATTCCTAACTTTAAAGAGAATATGCCATTATTAATTGAATCGAAGATGCCATTATTAATAGAATATACTGTTTTAAAAGATAATAAAGTTATCTTTAATTCTCAAACAGAGCCTATAATGACTATAGATAATAAATATTTTGAAAATAGTAGGTTAATTAAATTTTTCAATGATACTTATCATACCACTGTCAAAGATGAGAATGAAAAGGAACTATTTAAGCTTGAAGTTAAGTTAAATCCTTTTTTAGTCTGTGCTGGATTTATTGGGTTAATATTAACTTGCTTAATTATATTTTTTATGACCTTATGTATGTCAAAATTTATTACACGAATATTAAGTAGTGTTATCGTTAAGCCAATTTTAGATCTTGATAAAAAAATGAAGGAACTAGCTAATGGAAATATAGAGGCAGCAATGAGCAATGAAATAGTCTTTAAAAGGCCTATAACTGAAGTTGAAAGCCTTGCAGGATATACAAACATCATTATGTCTAAGATGCATGAATATGTAAGTGCTTTAGCTAATCAAAATTCAGAGTTAGAAGCTCAAAATGTTACTTTACAGGAGAATAGTTCGGATCTTGAAAATGTAAATCATAAGTTAGATTATAAGAACTCTAAATTAAGAAATATTTTAAATAATGTAGAACAAGGGTTTTTAACCTTTAAAGCAGATTTATTTATTCATGGAGAGTATAGTTTAGAGTGTGAAAAGTTATTTGGGGAATTTATAGCTAATAAACAATTATCTGATTTGTTATATTCAGATAATTTAAATGCTGAAAACTTTATGAATGAGTTAATTAGAAAAATTTTTGATGCAGATACTTTAGAACGAAAGCTGTATTTTCCATTATTACCTGAAGAAATAACCATAAATAATAGAACAATAACTTTAGATTACAAAATAGTAAAAGATGAAAAAAATGAAGACATAATGATGGTGATTATTACAGATATTACAGAGAAGAGACTTTTAGAAAAGCAGATGGAAGAGGAAAGTAAAATTTTGAAAATGGTTGTGAAAACTATAATCAACGGTGAGGATTTTAGAGAGCTTGTTAAAGCTTATGAAGAGTTTACAAGTCAGAATTTTAAGAATATTAAAAATGAAAAACATGAAGAGATTTATAGACAAATTCATACCTTTAAAGGCAACTTTAGCCAGTATGAAATGGTAAACCTTGTTAACAAACTTGATGAACTAGAAAATAAGCTATATGAAAATAAGGACAACTATACTATTGGAGAAATTGATAATTTGCTTATATATTCATGGCTAAAAAAAGATCTTGATACTATCGAGCTTTATACAGGAAAAGATTTTATGCAAGAAGGGGAATTCTGCTATATAAAAAGGGATAAGCTTCTTCAGATTGAAAGGAAGATTCAAGATACCTTATCTCCTAATGAATGTAGAATTATTTTGCCGTTGATAAAAAGTCTTCAATACAAATCTATTAAGGATTTATTAAGGACTTATGCTGACTATGTTGTAAAATTGAGTGAAAGATTGGAAAAAAATATAGCGCCAGTAATTATAACTGGGGATGATGTGATGATAGATACAAACTATTACCAAGATGTTGTGAAGTCTTTAGTTCACATTTTCAGAAATGCTGTAGACCATGGAATAGAATCCGAAGATGAAAGGCTTGAAAAGGGGAAAGAGCAAATTGGCACAATAAACTGTAGAGTTCAAGATGAGGGAAGTAATTTCAAAATATTGATTTCTGATGATGGTAGAGGAATTAATATAAAGACCCTTGAAGAAAAAACAATTAAAGAGGGCTTATATACTGAAGAAGAACTTAGCCACTTCAGTAGTTTTGAAAAACTTGATTTTATTTATAAACAGGGAATTACCACCAAAGAGCAGCCTAACTACATTTCAGGTAGAGGTGTTGGTATGTCAGCGGTTAAAGCATGTGTTCTTAAGCATAACGGGACAATTGAAGTGGAAAGTAAACTAAATAAGGGAACTGTATTTACGTTAATCCTCCCTAAATTAGAAATAGAGGATGCGATAGTTTTTTCTGCAGAGGATTTTATGAAGGGAATTATGGGTACTGCTAGAGAAATAATCTTTAGCCAAACTGGATTAAATTTTGAGGAAAAAGCAATTGAGGTTAAAAATATTATCTCCTTAAATTCAATTACTGCATTACTTAGCCTTAAAGGAACTTTTAATTCGATTTTAATGATAAGTGTTAATGAAAACATGGCTAGAAAACTTGTTAAAGGGTTTATGATAGAAACAGTTCAAGAAAATGATATAATTAAATATGTAGAGGATGTGTTAGGAGAGATATCCAATACTATCATAGGTGGAACCTTCGGAAAATTTCAAAATATAAACAATGTTTTTCATATAGGAATTCCAGCTGTACTATCAAATAGTGGGGCATATATAAAATATTCTCAATCTGAGATTCTAACTTGCAAATTAGTTTTTGAGGAATATGAATTCAGCATAAACATGCTATTAGTTGAGGATGACATTAATTTAAGTGACACGGAGGAGGAAAGTTAAATGGCTAGAATACTAATTGTTGATGATTCAACTGTGATGAGAAAAAATTTATATACAATTTTTACTGAAAAAGGACATGAAGTTGTAGGTGAAGCAATTGATGGCAAGCAAGCCATAGTTCTTTATTCTGAACTTAAACCAGATTTAGTTACTATGGATATTACTATGCCTAAAATGAGTGGAGTTGAGGCCGTTAACTTTATAGTTAATAAGGATCATAATGCAAAGATAATTATGATTAGTGCTTTAAATCAAAAGCAAATGGTATTTGAAGCTTTAAAAAATGGCGCTAAACATTATATTATTAAACCTATTGATCCTATAAAATTGCTGGGAATTGTAAATGAGGTTTTAGACGAAAGTAAAAAGTCTGTTATAGAGAAAAGAGATGAAAATAAAGAATTAAATTCTGGTTTTAGTATTGAAAATTTAAATGGGAGATTTATAGTAACTTTTAATGAATTTGTTAATTTAAAGGATCAAGTAACATTAGATACAGCTATAAAGGGTTTATTATTTATTAAACCTCTTAATGTAGTTTTTGATTTTGAAAAGGTTGATAAGGTTTCAGAGCTAATATTAAACCCCTTAATCAGGATTGGAAATACTATAACTAAGTCTGGAGGTCAATTAGAGTATAAGACTAAAAGTGAAGGGATTATGAAGTTGCTTCAGGGGGTGAAATAAATGGGCAATAGAATTTTTTTGCTTACCACTAGTGAAAATAATGAGGCAATAATTAGAAATGTTATAGGTAATGAGTACGAAATTTATTCTGTTACAAAGGGTAGTTTAATGGTGGAGTTGTACAAAAAGAATCCTGTTATCTTAATAGTTGATATTGACGGTTTTGAGGAACAAACTATTGAGATGATTCAATCTATTCTTTCAATTGAATATTTACCTGTTATTTATGTTTATAATGAAGATTCCTCAATTATTCAGATGTTAAAGGCGGAAATTGTTTTACCTATAAATAACCTCCATAATACTATCTTTTCTCTTATCAAGCATTCTATAATATTTAAGACTAAATATGATGATGTTACCGAAAGTTATAATGCCATAGATCTTTTGAATGGTGAAGTTAAGGCCTCCCTTAAAAAATATGTAAATATGGACGATTCAAAAATAAAAATAATGATAAGGGAATTATTTGATTTAATTTTTGCACAGAACTTATTTCTTACAAATAAACCGGAAGTTCTTTGGGTAATGTTTTCACGTGAAGAAATATTTAATACTTGTGTTTTTGAATTAAATATTAATAGATATGAAGAAACTAACCTAATTAAAATAAATAAAGAAGATGCTTTTAAATTTGATATATATGCAATAAATGGATTCAGTAAAAATTTTAATGTTATAGAACTTTCTGATATTAATTATAGTAAGCAAAATTTTCCAAAAGAAATAATAGATATAATGCTGACAATAAATAACTTTGCTGGGTTTTCAATTGGTGGTTTAACTGTGATTGGTATGAATTATAATAAAATAGTTTCAAATTATGATATAGCTATTATAAAAGCCCTTACTATAAACTTTGATTTAATGGACAATATTAAGTATCAGATGAATGAATTAGAAGAGGCATTCGATTATACTACAGATGCTTTAGCTAGAGCGGCTGAAGCAAATGATGATATTACAGGGAAGCATATAAAGAGAGTAAATGCCTTTGCCAAAAGAGTTGCTGAGGAATTGGGTATGGATAGAGAATTTGTTCATAAAATTTATAATGCTGCTCAAATGCATGATGTAGGTAAGATTTATGTGGATAAAAATATTCTGTCTAAACCAGGTAAACTTAAGGCTGAGGAGTTTGAGCAAATAAAGCTTCACACTATCTATGGAGAAAAAATAATTGGTGATTCAAGGTATTTAAAAATGTCCGCTGAAATTGCTAGGGCACATCATGAAAAATTTGATGGTTCAGGATATCCGGATTCTAAAAAAGGTGAAGAAATACCACTTTCGGCTAGAATAGTTTTTCTGGCTGATATCTATGATGCACTGAGAAGTGAAAGACCGTATAAACCTGCTTTTAGTCATGGAGAAGCTTATAACATAATAACCAGTGGAGATGGGCGTATTAACCCAGAACATTTTGATCCTAAAATACTGTCTGTGTTTAAAAAAATACACTTAGACTTTGAAAAGATTTATATAGAATTACAGGATTAATATATAATTTTAAAAAGTGAGGAAGTACGAACTAAACACATCTTGGTGACCTTAGTATAGTTTAGCTACAGTACCTTAGCTGTAACCATTAAAGATCCTATCACTCTAAATCCCATCCTTGTGGGTAAAAGTGGTAGGATCTTTTTAGTCATAAGAGTTAAAGTTATTATTTTCTGTATAATTAATTGAATTCCATACTGCAGGATTTACATAATTAAGAAAAGATCTTAATTAGTCATAAAATTTTTACCACGATGTAGATCAATTTTCTCAACCTTTATTATTCTGAGAGAATCAATAACATCTTTTTCTAAGGCTAATTTTCCATATTTATCTACTTCATTTTTATCTTTTACGCCATGGCTAAGGGAGGCTGCTCCACCTATACATCCACCAGTGCAAGCCATACCTTCGATGAAATTACCGTTTGATCTATTAAATTTCAATAACTTTAAGGCTTTATCACATTCAATAAGACCATCACAACTTATAGGTTTAAACTCAATTGGAGTATTTTCAGCTTCAACTAAGTGTTTTACTGCCTGAGTAAGACCACCAGATCTAGCAAAAATTCTTCCATAAAAAGAGGCGTTATTTAAGGGCAGTTCCTCACACTCTTCAATATTTATGTCAAAGGCATCTAGCATTGCCTGAAGTTCTTCAAAAGTTAATACATAGTCTGTAATCCCCTTTATATCAACTTCATTTATTTCCATTTTTTTAGCTGTACAAGGTCCTATAAATACAACTTTAGCTAAAGGGTCTGTACTTTTAATAAGTTTAGAAATTGCTATCATTGGAGAAACCGTACTTGAAACATGCTTACCTAATTCTGGGTAATTCTTCTTAAGGTAAGAAACAAAAGCTGGGCAACAAGAACTTGTCATAGCTTTTAGTTCCTCAATGGTTTCTATAAATTCTTTGGTTTCATTTAATACTACCATGTCTGCACCAAGGGCAACTTCTATAACATCTTTAAACCCTAATTTTTTTATACCTGCAACAACTTGACCAATTTTAGCGTAGGTAAATTGACTAGAAATTGCAGGTGCAATAATAGCATATACATGAATATTTTTATCTTGCTTGGATTCTAGTAATATGTTAGTAACATCAACTGCTGAAGACTTATCCATAATTGCTCCAAAAGGGCATTGATAAACACAGGCACCACATTGTATACATTTCGCATTATCGATTACTGCTTTTTTATCTTCATCAAAGGTTAAAGCACCTGCATTGCATGCTCTACGGCAAGGTCTCATTACATCTGAAATTGCATTATAGGGGCAAACACTTTTACATTTACCACATTCAATACATTTATTTGTATCGATGTAAGATCTTTGATTTATGGAGTGAATTGCACCTACAGGACATACTTCAGTACATTTATGTGCAATACAACCTCTACAGGCTTCAGTAACTGTAAAGCGATGTATAGGACATTCATCACAAGCTATATTTATTACCTCGATAATGTTGCTATTTTTTTTATCTCCACCCATTACAAGTTTAACTCTTTCATCAATAATTGCCCTTTCTTTATGAATACAGCAACGAGTTCTTGCCTTGGGTCCTGGAATCAGAATCTTAGATATATTTTTACGTTGTTTCTTTAGTGTTCCATTAATTGTAAGCCGAACTACCTCTCTAATTACCTCATATTTTATTAGTTGTACATCACTTTCAAAAACTTTCAAATCTATCACTTCTCCTATTTTTATAATGTTAAGTTATAAATATCAAATTTAAAAATTTAAAAAAAGCTGTATAATGGTTACTCTTTATCATTTAAAATATATTCATTAAAAAAACTATTAACATTTTCTTTATTAACTGAAATCACAGAACTATCGTTAATTTTTACAGAAACTCCTTTTGTGCATTCTCCTAGGCAAAAGGATGCTTTAACTGTAACTGTGCTATCTAGATTGTTTTCTTCAATTAATTTCTGAAGCGCATGAACTACATCGTAGGAACCTTTAAGATGACAGCTACTACCAATACATACGGTTACTGTTTTCATATATATCACTCCTAATAATTAGTTTAATTATACTTAAATAATATCACTATGTTAATAAATTATCAATCCTTATTTTGGTATTGATAACATACCGTATCTAATAATATCAGAGTGAAATTTTTTTGGATAAATATTTAGGGGACTTATTGAAGTTTAGAAAAGATGTTGCTATGCTGAAATTGTTAAGTGAATATCAAATTTTTTAATTTTGAAAAATAAAATTAGGAGGGGTTAAAATGTTAGCTTGTGAGATGTGTAACTATTATAAGCGAGTAAACGTAGAGGCTAGAACAAATAATGCATGTGTCTGTGAAATCACAGGGTTTCAATTTAAAAAAGATATTGAAGAGTATGAAATGGAGTATCCTTGTTATGAAAATAAATTCAATATGGAACAGCTAAATATTATTACTCCTAAGAAAACCGTAGCATCACATGTGATTTTGAAAGACCAGTGGAAGTTTGAGTATAAAAGAAAACATTTCAAGCCTTTTATTAATAGACATAATATAGAAAATTTAAATTTTAAGTAAGGAAAATTGACAAATATATAACAAAGTCTTATTATTTACTTATAAGGATATTACCTTAGCACTTTAATTGCTTATTAGTTTAAGCAAGAATTATGGAGGATTAAATAATGAGCACTATACAATTCAAAGAAGCAAATTGTAAAAACTGTTATAAATGTATAAGAAGTTGTCCTGTAAAAGCTATTGAATTTAAAAATGACCAAGCTCAAATTATTGAAGAGGCTTGTGTATTGTGTGGGAAGTGTTTACAAGTTTGTCCCCAAAATGCAAAAAGTGTAAAAAATGATGTTGATAAGGTTAGGAACTTTATTAATAATAAACAAAAGGTGTACGCTAGTGTAGCACCAGCTTTTGCACCAGCTTTTAATATTGATAATGAAAAAAACAAATTTGGAATTTTAAAGAAGTTAGGGTTTACTCACGTAGAAGAAACGGCAATAGGAGCCTCTAGAGTCTCTAAAGAATATGAAGATTTATTGACTCAAAAGGAGATGACTAACATTATTACCACTGCTTGTCCTACAGTAGTATCATTAGTAGAAAAATATTATCCTGAATTAATAAATCAGTTAGCTCCAGTGGTTTCTCCTATGATTGCTCATGCAAAAATAATGAAGGAAACGTATGGAACTAGAATAAAGATAGTATTTATTGGACCCTGTATTTCTAAAAAAGAGGAATTCAAGGATAATCAAAATGATGATTTAATTGATGCAGTAATAACTTTTGAAGAGTTAGAAAAATGGGTAGAAGTAGAAGGTCTTTCCTTTAAGGATGATTATGAAATTGACATAAATAGCATGTATAATAATAAATCAAGATTTTACCCAGCTCCTGGTGGAATAATAAAGTCTTTAAATCCAAATAAAAGATATGATTATAAATTAGTAAAGTTTGATGGATTAGATAGATGTATTGAAATTTTAGATGGAGTTAAAAAAGGAAATATAAAAAATTATTTTCTAGAAATGAATAGTTGTGTCGGAAGTTGCCTTGGTGGTCCCTGTATGAATCTTAATTGTGCTAGTTTTTTAGAGCTTAAAGATAGGTTAGATAATTATGCAAAGGCAACCACTGAAAACAGTAAGCCTGGACTAGAACTAGATAGTAGAATTAATGTCAAGAAAAATTTTAGAGATAAGTCTTGGGATTACAAGGTTCCTCCAGAAACAACTATAAGAGAAATATTAAACAAAATAGGGAAATTTTCCAAAGAAAAAGAGTTGAATTGTGGAGCCTGTGGGTATTCTAATTGTAGAGAAAAGGCAATTGCAGTATACAATAAAAAAGCAGACATTAATATGTGTCTTCCATATATGAGAGAAAGTGCAGAATCAATTTCTAATTTAATAATAAATTCTACACCCAATGCTATTTTTGCACTAAATGAAGATCTAACCATTAAAGAGATAAATTTTTCCGCTAGGAAGATGTTTAGCTTTGAAGGTCCAGAGATTATTATAGGTAAAAAGATATTTGAGGTTATAAATTGTCCTGATTTTGAACTTGTAAGGGAATCCGGCGAAGGAATATATAATAAAAAATATCATTATATAGAAAATGATGTTATTGCAGAGCAATCTATCTTATATATAAAAGATCAACAGATGATATTTGTTTTTATGAAGGATATTACTGAAGATGAGAAAAAGCAACAACAAATGTATGCTGTCCGATCGGAGACTGTTGAGATTGCGCAGAAGGTTATTGACAAACAGATGAGAGTAGCTCAGCAAATTGCCAGTCTTTTAGGTGAGACTACTGCAGAAACAAAGGTTGCACTAACAAAATTAAAAAAGTCAATACAATCAGAGATAGGTGAAGGTAAATGAATATTTTTGTAGACGCAGATTATTTAAGTTTAAATAAGTACAATGAAGAACTTTGTGGAGATAAGGTTGAAATAATTAGAACAGAAGATTTTGTTATCGTAGTTTTAGCAGATGGATTAGGAAGTGGAGTAAAGGCTAACATTTTAGCTACTTTAACTAGCAAAATTATTGGTACCATGATTTCTATGGGAGCAAGCATTGATGAAGCTGTTGATACGATTATAAATACATTACCTGTTTGTAACGAAAGAGGTATTGCATATTCTACATTTTCAATTTTGCAGATATTCAATTCAGGAGAATGTTATTTGATTGAGTTTGATAACCCATCCATAATTAGACTTATAAAAGGAAGATATGTTGATATAAATAGACAGGTGAGAGAGATAAATGGAAAATTGATAAAAGAAAGTAGATTTACTATTAATACTGATGATATTTTGGTTATGGTAAGTGATGGAGCTATCCATGCGGGAGTTGGACATATTTTAAATTTAGGATGGCAATGGGAGAATATTAAGGAATATCTAGAGCGAATATACAGAAAAGATATTTCTGCTAAAAATATATCAATGCTCTTACTAGAAGTATGTGATAATCTGTACGCAAAAAAGCCAGGGGATGACACCACGGTTGTCACAATTAAAGTTAGAAATTGTGTTCAAGTAAGTGTAATGATTGGACCACCTGTTAATAAAAATATGGACCAGAGTATTGTAAGTAGGTTTATTAATGAGGATGGGAAAAAGATTGTATGTGGGGGCACAACTTCTCAAATTGTTAGTAGAGAATTAAAGAAGGAAATATCAACTACTTTAAATTATTTTGATGAAAAAGTTCCACCTACTGCAAAAATAGAGGGAATAGATTTAACTACTGAAGGAATTCTAACTATGGGTAAAGCATTAGATTACGCAAAAAGATATGTGTCTTCAGAAAATACCATTAAGGATTTTTTGGATTTAAACAAACAAGATGGGGCTTCTAAATTGGCCAAGTTGTTAATAGATGAAAGTACTTCTGTTAAATTTATAGTAGGAAGAGCAATAAATCCAGCTCACCAAAATCCTGAATTCCCTTTAGATCTTGGTATAAAACTAAAATTAGTTGGAGAAATGGCTAATTGCTTGAAGCAATTAGGAAAAAAAGTAACTTTAGAATATGTTTAAAATTATAGTTTGAGATTTTGATACAAGGAGGCAGAGCATATGACTATGAGAACTATAGTGCTAAAGATTTATAAGCCAAGTATGAAGAAAAAACAAATATTAGATGAAGCTCTGCAAAACTATACTATGGCATATCAGTATCTTTTAGATGCTGCTCAGCCTGAAATAGAGAAAATAAAATCAGACTATGTAGATAAAAATGGGAAATACAGTGCTAAAAAGGTTTCAAAATGGATTGGAAGTAATTTCAATTTAGTCCTTAATGAATTTGATATTGAGCCTTTTAAGGATTCTTTAAAAATTGATTTTGGAGCTACTATAGCAGGTTATTTAAATCTGGTAGCTACAGGGGAGGTTTCAGAATATCCCAGTTCATACATTAGTGGAGAAGCATTTAATAATGAATATAACAAGGTTATGGATTTGTGTATTAATGATGATGAAAATCCGGAGAAGTCCTTGAAAAGAATAGATAGACTTATGAGTAAAAATGAAAATTTAAGACCTATATTTTTCTGTAGATATGCTACTAATAGAAACTATTCCATTTTATATGATGAATTAAAAGATAGATACTATATAAAAATGTATTTAATGAATTTCCATAATGAGAATCGAAAAAAATTTGATGAGAACTCTGCCACTGTTTTAAGATACATAAGTAAAAATAGAGATGTTTTTAAAGTGCATGGTAAACCAGAAGGGTTCCTAATTTTACCAGTATCATTTGGTAAATACCAAGAGAAGTATTTACAATTAGTTTCTAAAAATCCTGAAATGATTAAAACAGCGAGACTTGTGAAACGTAAGGAAGAATACTTTCTATCAATAAATATGGAAATTGAAGCTGTAGAAACAATAAAAGTAAATAACTATATGGGAGTTACTAGAGGCATTGAAAATATAATTAACTATACTATGGTAAATAATATAGATGGCACTGTGATATATGGTAATGAGAAGCCTAAGGAAAATAGCATTAAACTAAATAAGTTACATGAAATTGCAAATAGATTAATCCAATTAGCAAAAGACAATAACTGTCAAGTGATAATGGAGAAACTAGTTCATAAGGGTGATAAACTTAGTTATATGGACAAAAACAATAAGGAATATAACCCCATATTAGGATGTTTTCAGTACAATAGATTGTATGATATATTGAAATATAAACTTCCAGCAAAGGGATTACCTCCACCTATTAGGGTGAGTAGCTTAAGTATATTTCACACATGTCCACGGTGCGCATCAAATACTAAAGGAAATAGATTTTCTCATAATGTGTTTATGTGTACAAATTGTGGTATGAGCTTAAGTATTGAAGAAATAGGAAGTAATAATTTATCAAGAAAATTAATTAAGTATAAAAATGATTTAGTTAAGGTTAAAGTTGAGGGAACCACTGAGGGAATAAAGTATATTAACAGTGATTTAGGTATAGAATTTTCTTCGAAAAATAATTATGGTGATAATGATAAGTTGAGGAATACAATTAATGCTGTAATAAAGGATTTTTATATAAATATGGATTCAGAAAAGAGAAAAAAAACCTTTAAGAAGAAGTTTAGTTTTATAAAGAAGCTTGAAACAAATGATGATGTTTTAAAAGTAATTAAAATAGTATAATTTTTTATATGGTGTTTTTGCTACCACACCATGGCCTGGTTAAGAGGATATACCCTTTGCTTGACTGAAACCTGCAGAGCAGGAGCACATCAAATTGTGCTAAAGTGTAGCTATCTAAATTTGAAATTGCTGCAAATAAATTGCGTTACATATAGTAAGAGGCTATCTCAAAATAAAATGATTATTCATTTTATTTTGAGATAGCCTCTTTATTCACCTCCACTGATAGACATAGTCAGTCTCAAGGACTTATGAAACAATTTTTCCAGCTATGTAATGATAGGAGCATAGTAAGCATAGGCTATAAGATAAAACATTGATTAAAGTAGATTTTTATTTAGGGATTATAGAAGGGGGCAAGTTTTGAAGTGGGAACAGGAAAAGCCTTTTTAAGGTTATGTTATTGGGTGGGACTAGCATTAATATTTAATATAGGTATTTATTTTTTTATGGGTCAGCAAAAGGCAGCCGAGTTTTTAGGTGGTTACATAATCGAGCAGAGTCTTAGCTTGGATAACCTTTTTTTGTTTTTAATTATTTTTAAGAGCTTTGGAATTGGGCCTAGGTTTCAAAATAGAATTTTAAACTACGGAATTATTGGAGCAATTATATTAAGATTAGTATTTATTATCCTTGGGGTATCAATAATAAATAGATTTTACTGGATGCTTTATGTTTTTGGGATCACGCTTATATTTAGTGGCATTAAAATGTTTAATACCAATGAGGAAATTATGGATTTTAAAGAAAGTTTTTTGTATAAAGCTTTAAGGAAAGTAATGCCCGTAACGGAAAACCTTGAGGGTGAAAAGTTTTTCGTGGTAAAAAATAAAAGACTTTATGCTACGCCCTTATTTGCTATTCTAGTACTTATTGAAGGGTCAGATATAATCTTTGCCATGGACTCCATACCTGCAATTTTTTCAATAACTAGGGACCTATTTATAGTGTATACTTCTAATATTTTTGCCATTCTGGGTCTTAGAAATATGTACTTCTTATTAGAAAGACTTCAGAGTAATTTTAGCCTTGTAAAATACGGAGTAGCACTAATTTTAATATTCACAGGTGTTAAGTTAAGCTTATTATTCTTTAAATTTGATATATCCGTGTTTTCTTCCTTGATAGTAATATCTTCAATACTAATATTGAGTATTATATTTTCTATGTTGGTTAAAGAAAATGAAATTGTAAGATAATGAAAAGTATATGATTTTATGGTAAGATATTACTAAGACAAACTCAATATAATAATATGTTACATGCCTAACATGTTAAACAAGGAGAAAAGGATATGAAAAATTTAGACTATCTTAATAGTTCAGTGTCAAAAGAAATTATAGAATTTAAGGATATATTTATAAAAAAGTGGTGGGAAAGTAGCAAGTTATTTCCTGATCTAGATAGGAAAACTAGCTTTTTTCAAAAATTAACAAAGGAGAAGGAAACAAATGTTTTTATAGATTTTTTTGTAGGGGCCATAAAGTCCTTTCCCTATGAGATTGATAAACGTGAAAACTGGAAACAAAAAATTAGGTTATCTATGGATACCTTTTTAAAGAAATCAGATCTAATGTCAATTGAGGATAAAAATATCTTGCTAGATACCGGAATGCCTAAAATAACACAAGAATTTCTTAAGGAAGCACAATATTTTAATAATAAAATTTCTATGTCGGACATGGGACAGGCAATTAGAAATGTTTGGATAATGAATATTGTTCAACTGCTGTTAGGTGGAAAACCCGAGATGACAACAGCTGTCTTCGCATATAGTATGCTATATCCTTATACAGATAATTACCTAGATAATCCTAATATCAGCAAGGAAGAAAAAATATTAATTAGTGATAGATTTGAAAAGAAATTAGAAGGAGTTCATCTAGAACCTAATAATAGCTATGAAGAAAGTTTGTTTAAATTGGTAGATATGATTGAAACACAATATAATCCTTCAGAGTATCCTGAGATTTTTCAAAGTTTGCTTTCAATTCATAGGGCACAAATAAAAAGTCTTCTTCAACAAGGAAGGGTAAGCTGCCCCTATGAGGTTGATATATTAGGGCTTAGCATAGAAAAAGGGGGCGCTTCAGTTCTAGCCGACGCATATCTAGTTAATGGAAAGTTAGATAGCGAGGAAGCAAAGTTCTTTTTTGGATATGGTGTACTACTTCAAATATGCGATGATCTTCAAGACGGAATTGAAGACTGGTCAAACAAACATATGACCATAATATCTCAACTTGCAGGGAAGTGGAACTTGGATACTGTAACTAATGGATTGATTAACTATGATTTTGAGTTTTTAGAAAACACTGACTGTTTTAGTTGTGACAATTTAATTAATATAAAGGAGCTTATTCGTAAGAATTCACTAATGTTAATATTTTTTGCTATAGCTAAAAATAAAAAATTATATAGCCATAAGTATTTTAAAAAGATGGAAGGCTATTTCCCATACAGAACGAAGTATATGATAAACTTCTATAACAAATTAAGGAGAAAGTATTTAAAAATGGATGAAAGTTATGGTGGAGTTAGTATCGAAGAGATTATTATTTTTGCATTGAGCTAATCTTATAAGTATTAAAATAATGCAAATTATTTGTTTTTATGATAAAATATTAATAAATAGTTACTAAAGATGGTGAGATATTTGAACTTAAAAACAACCTATCATTATTCATATTTCGTTTATCCATTTCTAATATCTAATGGAAGATATAAAGAGTTTCTGGGTAAATTTCTATTAGACGAAAAGAAATGGGCATTGAGTATAATGAATGAAACGGATGACATTGATACACATTCCTATTTTCTTCCTTATGTAAAAAAGTTTCTTTTTCCTACGCTTTATTGGTCAAGCGATTATAGACAGCAGTTTGATGATATGAGTTATAATAAGAAACTAGAAAAGATCTCAAAGTTAACTTCAATTAAATTTCAATATAACATTGATGAAAGTAAAGAAAATAATTATAAATTCAGTAAATTAGATATAAACTTTAAAATTTTAAAAATAGAACTGGTTTGCTTTGAACCAGGAATTTGTTTTTTAATTTTTAAAACTGAACTAGATAAGGCTGATTTTATTTACTCAAATGATATTTTAGATTTTAATTATAAATTTCGAACAATTAATCCTAGATATCTAAAGAAAAAGAAGAGTCAGGGAATTTTTCTCATGAATGAAGAGTTTAATGATGTTGAAGATTTATCCAGCTTTATTGATCATCTACTTTACGGATATGAAGATGTTGAAAAAGAAAATATATATTTTGATAGATTATTTACATATTCCTATATGTGTTTAGATAAAGATGAATGGAATGAGGAAAAAAGTTTAAAGGATATAATAAATGAATTTTATAAGTATCAATATGTTTTACCAGGGAAATTTGATGCAACCTTTGATGCTGATTTTAAAGGAATAAAAGAAAATATTTACACGCGCTGGAAGTATTCTATTTATGGGTTTTCAAGAGAATCTGGAGTAGTATTTGCTTCACAAAAGGAATTATTTAATCGTAATAAACTTCCTATATATTATGAAACCATGTATTTCTATATTTTTTTACTTGCCTTTTATCAAAGGATTGCACTAATATTATTTTCTCAAGAATTGATGTCTAGTGGTAGAAATAAAATGGGTAATTTAAAACAAAGGTTTACTAGGTTTACACACTTTAGCTGGTTTAGTCAAATAACAAATTCTGAACAGGGAATGGATATTTGGAAAAAATGGCAGAAGTCCTTTGATTTAATCTCACTTTTTGATGAAGTACAGAAGGAGTACTCTGAGTACTATGATTATACTGTTGCAAGAGGGCAAGAAAAGATAAATATGTTGCTAATCGTTATCTATACTATTAGCGTTCTATTAACTGGGATGACGTTATTGCTTGATTTTCAAGTTATAGATACTAAAAATAATCTTGTTAAGCTTTTTTTAGTTTTCATTATTGGATTAACAATTTCATCTTATCCAGTATTTATAATTATTAAAATGTTAAATAAATATATATTTAAACTTAAAAATAAATAAGGTATCCAAAATAAAATAGCTATCCCTCTAAATATCTAGAGGGATAGCTATTTATTTTATAATTTACTTTATACTAATTCTGTTGATATTTGAGATGCATCAGCTTTTAGTTGTGAGACTTCAGCGGATGGAGCATCTTTAGTTGCATACCAACCTTTGGTTTTCATAGTATCAAAGACCTTAAACTGTAGGTCCTGTGCGGTTTTGAAGTTATTCATTAAGGTATTTCTTAAATTCATGCAGGAGGACTCAGTAATGCCAGTGCTATAGGAAGATACAACCTGCTTCTCGCTGCTTAATAGATCATGGGTTAATTCTTTATCATTCATTTCTTTTCCTCCTTAATTATTGATGTGAATCCAAATATGTTCTTAAATTATCAAAGTTTTGTTTGTGGATTTGACAACCTTGGTCACATAAGCTTTTGATTTGTGGATCCGTAATTCTTTGTGAATACTCTGAATATTTCTTGTTTAATAGAGCCTCACCTTCAAGATTATCCTTGATAACCTTCAAGTTATTTGCTTCAATTTGTTTGTTTTGACTTGCCATAAATTCTACCTCCTATTTTTTATATAAAACATTACAAGATTAGTGTTACCATTTAATCAAAAAATACACTGTAGTAAAATCATATTTTACTACAGTGTATTTTTATAGGTCTTATATATTTTTCAGGTTTTTAAGACTTAAATCTAAAATTTTGGCAGAATGTGTTAGGGCACCTACTGATATATAATCTACGCCAGTTTTTGCTAAAGCTTCAATTGTATCCAAACTTACATTTCCCGAAACTTCGATAATGGCCTTTTTACCGATCATAGTAACTGCTTGCCTTATGGTTTCCAGGTCCATATTATCCAACATAATAATATCAGCTTCTACTTCCAATGCTTCTTTTACCATATCAAGTGTCTCAACTTCAACTTCAATTTTCCTTACGAAGGACGCCTGTGCTTTTGCAGCTAAAACTGCATTTTTAACACCGCCAGCGGCACTAATGTGATTATCTTTTAATAAAACACCATCTGATAGATTGAATCTATGATTATGGCCACCACCAATTTTAACTGAGTACTTTTCGAAAATCCTCATGTTTGGGGTGGTTTTTCTCGTATCTAAAAGCATTGCATCTGTATTTTTAAGTTTGTCAGCAAAACTTTTTGTTAAAGTAGCAATACCACTCATTCTTTGCAGAAAATTAAGTGCTGTTCGCTCCCCTATTAATAAATGACGTGTACTTCCAGTTAGCCTAGCAATAAGTGTATTTGGCTGGACTAAGTCACCATCTACTTTGAAAAATTCTAATTTCACATCACCAAGAATAGTAAAAACCCTTTCAAATACATGAAGTCCCGCTATAATACCTTCTTCTTTTGCAAATAAGTCTACAGTGGATTTAGAATTAATACTTACAATTGCATTTGTAGTTATATCTTCACTAGGAACATCTTCCTTTAAGGCATCTATAATTAGTTTATCTATGATTAAATAATTCATCATTTAAATCCTTTGACCTCCTTTTAAACTCCTCAATAGCTAATTCTTTATTTTCAGTAATGAGTTTCTCCACATCAGTAGAAACCTTAGGTATAGCTATTTCATGAAATTCTATATTAGTAATATTTTTATTAATTGAATCTGCAGCTCTCTTTGAAAATACTAGACCCTCTAGTAGAGAATTACTAGCCAATCTATTGGCGCCATGAACGCCAGTACAACTTACCTCACCAGCAGCATATAAATTCTCTAAGGAGGTTTTAGAAGTGGAATCCGTTTCAATACCACCCATAAAATAATGTTGTGCAGGAGAAACTGGTATAGGTTCTTTTGTTATATCAATTCCCCTAATTAAACATTCTTCATATATATTAGGAAACCTTTTCTTAATGTATTCACTGTCAAGAAAGGTAATATCAAGCCATACGTTTGGAATTCCAGAGTTTTTTATTTCTTCATTTATGGCATTAGAAACTACATCTCTTGGTAAAAGTTCATCAATGAAACGTTCTCCTTTTGAGTTAATTAACTTCCCACCTTCTCCTCGAACAGCTTCAGAAATTAAAAATCTTCTATTATCAATATTTTCATCAAATAAAGCTGTAGGATGAAATTGGATATAATTTAAATCCTTGAGTTTAATATTGTTTCTTATAGCAATTGCAATACCGTCACCAGTTAGAAGTCTCTGATTAGTAGAATTATTAAATATTCCACCAATACCACCTGTAGCTAAAACTAAAACCTTTGATTTTATATTAAACTGAGTATTTTCTTTTATGGCTATACCACCTACACAGGTATTATTATCTTTGATTATATCCACAAGATAGGTATCTTCAAAGATAGTAACATTTTTTAATGTTTTAACATGTTCAATAAGGGCATCGGCTAAAGCCTTGCCCGTAGTATCTTTATTATGTACAATTCGATTAATACTGTGTGCTCCTTCTTTTGTGAATTGAAGGTCTTCACCAATTTTATCAAGTACAACCCCTAAGGTTAAAATATGGTCAATACTATTCATGGATTCTTCAGCTAAAATTTGAACACTGTTCCTATCGTTTTTATATTGACCAGCTTTTAAGGTATCTTCAATAAAAAGAGGAATATCTTTTTCATCTCTTGCAGTAGAAATACCGCCTTGAGCTAAGTAGGTATTAGTCTCAGTTAACTTTGATTTTGTAATTATCAATACTTTTAAATTAGAATTAAGGTTTAATGCACAATATAATCCAGCTACTCCAGAGCCTGCAATTAAGACATCGACGTTCATTTCCATATAAATCACCTTGCTATTTATAAATTACTTCATTAATTTCAATAAATACTTGTTTATTAAATTACCCCCCTAGTTTATGCATGTTTTCAAGTGAGGCTAACGCTTTAAGCCTAATCTCTTCATCTAGGATTATCTCATGTTGATTGTATAAAAGACTTTCATACACATCTTCAAGTATAGTTCTTTTCATATTTACACAGGTCATAGTAGTACCAGGAACATAAAAGGTTTTTGTGGGATTTCTTTTCTTAAGTTCATGAAGAACTCCCTCTTCCGTAACAATAACAAATTCATTGTTAAGAGATTTTGTGGCGTAATCAATTATTTCACCAGTACTTCCAATAAAATCAGCAACTGCTCTTACGGGTTTTTCACACTCTGGATGAACTAGTACTTTAGCTTCTGGTTTTAGAATCTTTATGGACTCTATATTTTCTACTTTCACCTTTTTGTGTGTTATGCAGAAACCATTCCATAGTATAAATTTTTTGTTCGGAAATTTTTCTGAAATATACTCACCTAAGTTTTTATCTGGTAAGAAAATTATTTCATCTTTATCAATGTTTTGAATGATTTTAACGGCACTAGAAGAGGTAACACTAACATCACATAGTGCCTTTACTTCAGCTGTAGAATTGATGTAACAAACAACTGCAGCGTTAGGATGCTCTTTTTTCACTTTAGCTAAGGTTTCTGCATCTGCCATCTCAGCCATAGGACAACCCGCATCTATATTAGGAAGTAACACAGTTTTTTCAGGGGAAAGAATTTTAGCACTCTCTGCCATAAACTTTACTCCACAAAATACGATTGTGTTTTCTTTACAATCTCTTGCAATTTTGGATAAATAGTAGGAATCTCCTACATAGTCTGCTAAATCTTGAATTTCGGGTCTTTCATAATAATGTGCAAGAATAATAGCATTTTTTTCTTTTTTTAGTTCTTCAATTTTATATATAATGTTTTCAATCATTTTAACACCACTTTCAATTGATATATCAAGGTTAAAACACCTAGATAGAGTATAACACTATAAGAAATACAATTCAATATTACTGCAAGAATTGATTGGTGACGAATCATAAATAGGATGGTATTCCACTAATTATGTAGCTTTGTTTTATGTTTTTTGCTATAGTAAAATTAGTATCTAAATGTTTAAAGGAGGGGTTCAGCGTGTTTAGCTTAAAGAATGAGGAAAAGTATGTGAAATTAGTACTAGCAATTACTTGCTTACTATTTTTTTTAATATGCATAATTTCTATTTTTATATATGGAAATTCTACATTGCTAGGTAGTTTAATTAAACCGAATAATGATGATGTTAAATTTATTAGAAGTGCATGGATACTTGTGGATACGGGAAAATATGTTTATCATAATGTAGATATATCCACGGTGTTTATGATGCCGGGATTACCTTTTACACTAGCATTCTTTGTTAAAATATTTGGTAACTTTGGAGGGATAACTGCACTAAGGGTACTTCAAGCAGTAATTCAAACTGGGTCTTTACTTGTAATGTTTTTCATTGCGCGTAAAATTTTTAATAGCAGGGTGGC
This sequence comes from Clostridiaceae bacterium, assembly GCA_014380625.1. Classification (GTDB taxonomy): domain Bacteria; phylum Bacillota; class Clostridia; order Clostridiales; family Clostridiaceae; genus JACMJL01. The sequence goes on along the minus strand of JACMJL010000157.1, from coordinate 27,032 downwards.
TTTAGTAGCAATATTAATTAATATTTTATGCATAACTGATTATTGGGTTGCTAATTTAATATTAACTGAGACTATATTTAAATTTTCCGTATTGTGTTTAGTTTATTTTTCCATATATGCAATTGAACTTAATAAAACAAGATATTACATTTTAGGTGGTATTGCACTTGGTTTGGCAACTTTATTTAGACCAACAATAGCAACCTATCCAATAATAATTTTATTAATGTGGATATTTAAGAAATATAAAGTTAAAGATATGATTAAATATACAGCTATTGTAGCTGCTATATTTTGCTTAATACTTTCTCCGTGGTGGATAAGGAATTATAATAGGTTTCATAAATTTATTCCCTTAACACTAGCTACTGGAAATCCAATGCTTCAAGGAACTTACATATTCTATGACCAAAGTACTAAGGCAACGGATGGACTGAATTATAATCAATTTAACTACAATTCAGATAGTGAGATGAAAGGTAACCAAATTGATATTGAGGTTTCTAAATATAGACTAAGAAACTTAGTACCTAAGCATCCAATACAGTATTTTTTATGGTATACTGTGGGAAAGACCGCTTGCATGATAGGATGGCCTTTCGTCTGGATACAATCCTGGGGAGTACTAATTTGGACTGGGATATGGCATTATTTCATCTTAGTAGTAAGTATACTAGGACTTATAAAATATTATAAAGATAAGAATAGAAATAAAATGGGAACAGTGTTGGTTGCAACTATTTTTTATTTTATAGGCGTCTATCTACCTTTTTATGCTTTCGGAAGATATTTCTATCCTGCTATGCCTTTTGTAATAATCTTCGCTGCATCAAGTTTAATACAGATTTTTGATTATCATAAAAAAAAGAATTAGATGCTTTAAGGTGGTGTATATATGGGTTACAATGTAATAGATTTAATTGATAAGGCAATAAAGGTTTCTATTCGAAAAAAAGAAATATATAAGAGTATAGGAAAAGAGAATTGTGATATTCCATCTATACAAATAATGTCGAAGGTAATATCAAAGGAAATAGATAAAACAATAAAGTATTATGAAACATTAAAAGTTGAAATAGGTGATGTAGAATTTGAAGAAATTGATCTTTATATATATGATAAAATGTCTTTTTTGATAGATGAGTTTAATAAAAGAGTATATGTGACAAAGATTAATAATGTTAAAGAATATTTAAAATTTTCACTTGAGTTAGAGAAGGATGTACAATCTTTGCTTATTGATGTTCAAGGAAGATTTGTGAAAAGTACAAGCGATTTACACACGAAAACCTATGAAATCTTAACTTTTATGATTAATAATAAAGCACAGAATATTGCAACTCTTGAGAAAACTTTAAAATAAATAACAGCCGTGACCTAGGTCACAGCTGTTGTTTTTTGTGTGTAATACAATGTAGACATGTGATATAATATGTGGTAAGTTTTTATAGTATAAACTACTTTTAAAATAATAATAATATCTTAATTAGGATAGGTGATAGAATGAGTGGAATAGCAGGTAATGGATGTGAGGTTCTCGTTCCTTTTAGCGACAGAAAACCTTTAAAAGAGATAGAACAAAGCATAACCAAAACCTATAGAAGACATATATGGGCTAAATTTATTAAGGCAGTAAAAACATATAACTTAGTAGAAGATGGCGATAAAATCGCTGTGGCGGTTTCTGGTGGTAAGGATAGCTTACTCATGGCAAAGTTATTTCAACAGTTAAAGAGGACACAAAAGGTTGATTTTGAAGTAGTATTTGTATTGGCTGATCCAGGTTATCACGAAGATATAAAAAAACTTATGCTAGAAAATTGCACCTATCTTGGTATTCCAATAACTATTTTTAATTCGGGAATATTTGAGATTGTTGATGATATAGCCAAGGATTATCCCTGTTATATGTGTGCAAAGATGAGAAGAGGGGCCTTGTACTCTAAGGCCAAGGAATTAGGCTGTAACAAACTTGCATTAGGACATCATTTTAATGATGTTATAGAAACAACTTTATTAAACGTTTTGTACGCAGGAAATTTTAAAACTATGTTACCAAAATTGAAATCAGATAACTTTAAAGATATGGAGCTAATTAGACCAATGTATTATATTGATGAAGAATATATAGAGGATTTTACACAAGAGAGTGGAATTTGGCCTTTAAATTGCGCTTGCATGGTTGCTGCTAAGAAAATTGGTAATAAAAGATATGAGATTAAGGCTATGATAAAAGAATTAAAGAAAACTTGCCCTGATGTTGATAAATCAATTTTTAAAGCAGGGGAAAATGTTAATTTAGATGCTATTTTGGGTTGGAGAAATAAGGGTAAACAATATTCATATTTAAATTATTATGATGAGGATTAGGCAAATGAAAAAATAACAATTCGATGTAGTATTTTTTAAGATGTCCTAAGTCTAAAAAGGAGAATTAATATGAAACTATGGGGAAAAATACTTATAGATAATAGAATAGAAAAGGATATGGTAGTAAGTTTTAATGAAGTTATAGAATACCAAGAGAATTTAAAAACAGCAATAATAGAAATTTGTGATAACTTCGATATTGAAAAACCATATTGGTTGCCTAATAATATAAAAGAGTTTAATCAAAGAGGTAAGGCAAGTTTTACAAAGGATAATTTTATTGAAGTCATTAACTTTGATAAGTTTGTAATTGAAGAAATAGAGGAGTAGTAAAAGTATATCAATGAAAAAGGGAGCTTTTGTAATTTATTTCGACTCTTTAGTTGAAAATTTTGGGTTTTTGGTTTATAATTAACAAGATTAAAATATTACAATAAGTTAAATTTAGTAATTACTTAAAAAACAGGAGTGATAAATTTGAAAATTGCAATACTACTTCCTTGTTATAATGAGGAATTAACCATAGAAAAGGTAATAAAGGATTTTAAAAAAGAATTACCTGAGTGCGAGGTTTATGTATATGATAATAACTCAAAGGATAAAACCTTTGAAATAGCTGAAAAAAGTGGAGCTATAGTTAAAAAAGAATACAGACAGGGTAAAGGAAATGTGGTGCGTTCAATGTTTATGGATATAGATGCAGATTGCTATGTAATGGCAGATGGAGATGATACGTATCCTGCAGAATTCGTTCATGCACTTATTGAACCTATAATTAAAAAGGAAGCTAACATGGTTATAGGGGATAGACATTCTAACGGTACATATAAAAATGAGAATAAAAGAAAGTTTCATAACTTAGGAAATGTAACGGTTAGAACCTTAATAAATAAATTGTTTTCAAGTAATATAAATGATATTATGACTGGTTATAGAAGTTTTGATAAAGAATTTGTAAAGTCAATGCCAATTCTAAGTGAAGGCTTTGAAATTGAAACTGAAATAAGCATCCATGCTCTAGATAAAAAATTTTTAGTTAAAGAAATTCCCATTGTGTATAGGGACAGGCCAGAAGGAAGTTTTTCAAAGCTAAATACCTTTACTGATGGAATAAAAGTTCTTAGAACCATTTTCACTCTTTTTAAAGACTACAAACCTTTAATATTTTTTAGTATTTGCTCACTTATTTTTTTAATTTTGGGATTAGCAGTTGGAACACCAGTAATAGTTGAATTTATTGAAACCAAATTAATTACAAAACAACCCTCTGCACTTCTAGCAGTTGGATTGGTAATACTTTCAACTTTATCCATGTCTTGTGCGTTAATTTTAGATACAGTTGTTAAGCAAAATAAAAGACTATATGAGCTTCATTTAAGTGAAATAAAATATAGAATTAAAAATGAAAAATAAGTATTTGAAAAAAATAAGGGGCTGGCTCAAAGTGATTAATCATTTTGAGCCAGTCCCTAATTAGTTTATACTTTTATTTTTTCTACTACTGATATTAGTAAAAATACTAGTTGAACTAGATGCAGCAAAAACAATCATAAAAGGTATGGCAGGATAAAAATATCTTTCAAAGGCATAAAAAGGTAGATAAACTATTATAAAATATAAGACCATGGCAAAAACTATAGTTCCCATCTTATTTCTATTTTTATTTAAATAAAATTTGATAATACCTATTACTCCAAATATTAATATTAAATAATGCCATAAGTAGGCCATTACATACTTAATTCCCAAGAATTCTCTCCAAATAAATGGAGATTGTATTTGATCCTTAGCTTTACCTACAGTATACCAGGCTAGAAATTTAAGTGGTTCTTTTGGTACTAAATTTATCAATCTGTATTTTGAAATTTTCATCTCCACAGCATTATTTGCTAACTCGCTTCCCGCAGGATATTTAAATTGGGAATAGTCCAGACCATCTGTTTTTCTACTACTTTGATCATAATTAATGTAGGTACCTTGAAGCATTGGGTTTCCTGTGGCTAGAGTTAAGGGTATAAACTTATGAAAAACAGAATAATTTCGTATCCACCAAGGTGAAAGAATCAAACAAAATGTTAAAGCTACAACCGCAGTATATCTAAATATTTCTTTAAAGTTATATTTGTTTAAAAGCCACATTATTAAAATAATTATTGGAAAGGTAGCAATTGTAGGTCTAAACATAGTTCCTATTCCCCAGGCAATACCACCATAAATATAATATCTTGTACTTTTTTCTTCAATTGCGAAGATTGAAAGATACACTAGCAGTAATACGAAAAATTTAAATATACTTTCCGTTAATATAAGATTTGTTACCCAATAATCTGAAATGCATAGGGTACTAAAAATTACTGCTACAATAGCAACTTTACTTGTGAATATTTTCCTGGCTATTAAAAATACTAGATATAAGGAGCCTGTTTGAATTATTGCTTGAAATACTCTAAATGCAGTAATTCCTCCGAATTTCCCGAAAATCATTACAAAAAAGGCTAAAGTAATGGATAAACCAGGCATCATAAATACAGTTGAGGTACCAGGATTGTGATAAATATATTGCCCTGTATCAACGAGCAACCAAGCACTCCTAATAAATTTAACGTCATCATTATCAGGTTTGGTTAAACTACCTAATAATGTAGAATTTCCATATTTTATAATTGAAAAAATGTTAATTATAAAAAATATTAAACAGGTAATTCCTAGAATGATTTTTAAGTTTTTTTTCTCTTGTTTTAAACTAAACAAAACTTTCCTCCCTTATGACTAAGTAGTCTATTTGTTGAATTTTCCATGGATAAAGTAACCAATTCTTAGACTCTTAGGATTATAAACATTTAATGGTAATTTTATCATAAAGCAAAAAATAAAGCAAATTCGTATTGCTAATGCAACTTAGGCATCTGAAAGAAAATAACTTAATTTTAATTACATCTATTTATTGCACTTACCAATGCATTTATTGATGCAGTGTCAATGTTTTCTGATACGCCTACTCCAAAATATCTTTTGCCTTTGTTTTCAATTTGGATATAGGCTACAGCCTTTGAATTTGAACCTATTTCAAGGGCATGTTCATCATAGGAAATAAAATTACAACCATTTATATTTGAATCATGAAGAGCGTTAAAGAATGCATCTACAGGTCCATTACCTGTCCCTTGAATTTCACGTTCTTCCTGGTTAATAGATATAAGTGCTTGAAGTTGTACTATATTTTCGTCTGTTTCTACATTTTGTACAGAATTTAGTTTGTAATTTTTTAAATGGTAGGGGGTTTTTATATTAATATATTCATCCCTAAACAAATTAAATATAATATTTGGAGAAAGTTCTGAACTTGATTGATCAGATTTATTCTTAACTATTTTTCCGAAATCATCATGCATAGATTTTGGAAGGAAGAATCCAAATTCTGTTTCTAAGATATAGGCTGCTCCACCCTTACCAGATTGGCTATTTATACGAATAATTTCTTCGTATTTTCTCCCTATATCGTGGGGATCTATTGGAAGATATGGAACCTCCCAGTAGGTAGCATTTTCTTTTTCTCTAACTTGAAGACCTTTTCGAATAGCATCTTGATGAGAACCAGAAAATGCTGTGAAAACCAATTTGCCAGCATAAGGATGTCTCTCGTGGACACTCATTTTAGTACATTCTTCATAAAGCTCTACAACTTGGGTAAGTTTTGTAAAATCAAGTTTAGGATCGATTCCCTGAGTAAATAAATTTAAAGCTAAGGTTACTATATCAAGATTACCTGTTCTTTCACCGTTACCGAAAAGTGTGCCTTCAACACGATCAGCTCCTGCTAGTAAACCAAGCTCACTTGAAGCAGTGCAAGTTCCACGGTCATTATGGGTATGAAGGCTAATAATAACGCTGTTCCTATTTGATAAGTTTTTGCAAAACCATTCTATTTGGTCAGCGTAAATATTTGGAGTAGACATTTCCACAGTTGAAGGCAAATTTATGATAGCTTTTTTTTCAGGCGTAGGTTTCCACACATCTAAAACTGCTTGGCAGATTTCAAGAGAGTAATCTAGTTCTGTACCAGTGAAGCTTTCAGGGGAATATTCAAAGGAGAAATTAGTTTCGGGGTATTTTAAACTGTATTTATTTAAAAGATCTGCTCCATGGATAGCAATTTCTATGATTTCTTCCTTACTTTTGTTAAAGACCACTTTCCTTTGAAGAGTAGAAGTAGAATTATATAAGTGGACGATAGCATTTTTCGCTCCAATTAAGGCTTCAAAGGTCTTTTCAATCAGATGGTCTCTTGATTGAGTTAATACTTGGATGGTTACATCCTCTGGAATAAGGTTCTCTTCAATTAATTTACGTGTAAATTGATACTCTGTATTTGAAGCAGATGGAAAGCCTATTTCAATTTCTTTAAAACCTAAAGATACTAATAAATTAAAAAAACTCAGTTTTTCCTCTATATTCATAGGTGTTGGAAGGGATTGATTTCCGTCACGTAAATCTACACTACACCAAATTGGAGCATTGGTAATTCTTTTGCTTGGCCATTCTCGATTAATTAGGTTGACGAAAGGATATTCTTTGTAGTTTTTATAAGACATTTGATCAACTCCATTCTATTTTTTGAAATAAAAAAACTCGTCTCTTATAAAAGAGACGAGATTAACCCGCGGTACCACTCAGTTTAGCTTTACTTAAAAAACTCACTTTTCAAGGTTACAACCATATAAATTAATGGCTATTACCATCTATCCTTATAACGGTGGAACTCCGATCTCCCCTACATTACTTCAAGAAGATTGCTCCCAGATGAGTTCAAGATATTGAAATTACCGATTTTCAGCGTATATCGGCTCTCTGAAAATTTCTAAACCTTTACTATTTCTGATCAATGCAATTAAAAACTTATATTAAAAGAATTATATAGCATTTATAAATATTTGTAAACAACTAAATTAAGAATATTTCAAATTTTATGGAATTATATTAGGTTCAACTTTGTTAGGACCTTCATGTAACTGCATTAATGGTTCGTGGGCAGGACCTTCAAGGATATCACCCTTATAGGAAAATCTTGAGCCATGACAAGGGCAGTCCCAAGATTTTTCAGCAGAATTCCATACTGGAGAGCAACCCATATGTGTACAAGTTAAATTTACAAGATGAAGATTTTCTTCTTGATCTCTATACGCACCAAATTTTCCAGCCTCAGCTTCAATTATCTTTGAATTACCAATAGGAATATCTACGTTATTTGGAACGGGAGCTATCTTACCACCAATAAATTTTTTAGCAACATCTAAATTTTGTATAACGAAATTCTCTGCAGAAGCCACTGGCGTAAATCTTGAGGGAGAATATAACTCCTCATAGGGACTTTTCCCTTTAACAATTAAATCACTAATTATCATTGCAGATAGGGTGCCATGGGTCATTCCCCATTTTCCAAAACCAGTTGCTACATAGATATTTGGAGTTTTAGAAGTTAAATTTCCGATATAAGGAACATTATCCAGGGTCATGCAGTCTTGAGTGGACCAACGATATAAGAGCTTTTCCATTTTGAAAGTTTCCTTAGCATAATTTATTAAGTTTGTATAGTGCATGGTAGTATCTTTATTTTCACCGGTTTTATGGTCTGCACCAACTATTAGTAACATTTCACCATCTTCATATTTCTGGGTTCGGAGAGAGAGCGTGGGGTTTTCGGCGTTTTTAAACATACCATCAGGAATTTTTTCCTTTGTTTTAATTCCAATAATATAAGATCTGGAAGTATGGATTCTTGTGAAATAAAAACCAAGCCCATCATAAAAGGGAAAGTGAGAACAAATAATCACTTTTTCAGCAGTGACTTTTTTGTTTTGGTTAGTAATTAAAGTTAACTTTTTTCCTTGTTCTATATCTAACACTCTAGTATTTTCAAAAATATAGCTGCCATTTAAAGGTATACTTTTAGCTAAAGCTAATAGATATTTTCTAGGATGAAATTGTGCTTGATTATCGAATCTGATTGCCCCCTTTATATTCAAAGGAAGCTGTAATGTTTCTGTAAAAGATGCAGGCAAACCAAGGTTTTTAGCAGTCTTAACTTCGGCCTTGATCTTTTCAAGATATTCTTCATCCTCAGTAAAAATATAAGCAGGACGAGAAGAAAAGTCACAACTTATTTGATTTTCCTTTATAATATCTGAAATTAAACTGATTGCAGATTGGTTAGACTCCCCATACATACGTGCTTTTTCTTCACCCATTTTTTTTACTAAAGTGGTATAGGTTAAATCGTGTTGTGAGGTTATTTTAGCAGTGGTATGTGCAGTAGTTCCTTGAGTTATGCGGTTAGCCTCTATTAATACTACCTTTAGTCCCTCTCTTTTTAATAGGGAAGCAACCGTTATACCTGCTATACCTCCTCCAATTATTGCTACTTCTGTCTCAATATTTTCATATAGGGATGGATAATTAGTAATTTCAGTTGAAGCAAGCCAAAATGAATTTGGAGCTTCTTGAAAAGTATCATTAAAAGGTATTTCCTTGTTTTTCATTGTTGCCTCCTAGATAAATATTATTGAGGTTATTTTTTGAAAATAGAGCAAAAATATACCTATATAAATAAAAAAAATTATTAACACTTTGATCCCTAATCTCATATAATAAATTGTAATACTTATTAGGAGAATAAAAAATGTATTTTAATTATGATTTTGATTGCCCATATTGTAACTATAGGTCTGAATATCCTATATCACCATCTGAATTCTTTGATGAAGATCAGATGGAATATTACGAGGATTCACAGGATTTCAGGCCACCAAGCGGACCACCAAATATGGGAGGAATGCCTGGACAACAGCAATCATCTCCACCAAGTGGACCACCACCTAATATGGTGCCTTCAAAAAATCTCAGCGGTGTAAAGTCTTATTCAGGAATGTCGCCCATGGCAATAGACTCAGGAGCCATAAGACCTTGTAGGTATAGATATGTTTATATATGGCTTACAAATGGAAATAGTTTTTGGGCTTGGCTAACCTACGTTGGAAGAAGATCAGTATCAGGGTATAGATGGACTGGACGTAGATGGGTATATTTTGGCACAGACTTAAGACGGATTGATAGCTTCTTTTGTAGATAAGCTTTTGAGGGGGTGTCTCAAAATAACTAATTATTTTGAGACATCCCCTTTTCGTGTATAACTTATATTGGATGAATAATTCATATTAACAATTTTATGATTTATTACATATAATAAACTGAAATACTTATTAGGAGAATATAGCATGTACCTTAACAATAACTTTGATTGCCCATATTGTAATTATAGATCAGAATATCCAATGTCACCTCCTCCAACTTTTGGTGGGGACTCTCAAAATAAAGAAGGAATGCAAGAGAATCAACCCTCATCAGTACCAAATGGACCACCCCCTAGCGGAGTACCTCACAAGAATGAAGGTAATGTAAAATCTTATTTAGGAATGTCACCTATGTCAATAGAAGGTGGAGCTATAAGACCATGTAAGTTCCATTACATTTATATATGGCTTACAAATGGAAGTAGCTTTTGGGCTTGGTTAACTCAGGTTGGAAGAAAATCGGCATCTGGTTTTAGATGGACGGGACACAGATGGGTATATTTTGGTACGGACTTAAGGAAAATAGATAGCTTTATCTGTCAGTAAACTTTTGATCTGTGGAATAAGGCATCTGAAATAAAATAACGAGTCAAAGAATACTGGCTTGTTATTTCTTTGAAGATGACTAATTATCCTCAGATCTTTTTTATTGAAAGGATGTCTCAAAGTCATTAATTATTTTGAAACATCCATAGTTTATATGTGAAAAAGCTTGCCATAATATCTGTCACCTGAAACACTTGTGCATCCATAATCTATTAGTACGTTTTTTTTATTTAACTCTCCCCATGAACTTGAAGAGATTATGTCGTTATAATAAAGATAGTATTTATCTGCTAGATAATTTAATTTAGTCTCTGAATTTTTTTCTTTTCTTATGGTTTTTAAGTTAATTCTTTTATTCTGATTATAGTTGGATAAAGGTATTGCGCGTTTCATTAAAAGAATTCTAGGGTGAAAGGCTAGAATTGGACAAAGATAGCTTAAAAGAGTGCTATTTACCTTGCTATAAACATAATATTCAACTTGGTTTTGAAAAAGTCCATCAACTCCCTTAGCAATTTTTATTACATACTCATCATCAATGGCATATACCTTTCTTGCTATGCCTTCTCCTAGGTATAAAAACTTATCTTCTATTTGTCTATCACTAAGCTGCTTTACGTTATAAAAAAAATCCTCAATGGTCTTCATTTAAAAGTTTTCCTCCTAACAGTTCCACTTGCTACAATATAATTATGATTTAGGAGAAGAAAAGGTTCATCTCATAGAAACCAATATTTAAAATTTGATTTCATTCCATATAATATACTTCGAATAAAATCTTTAATTTGACTTATTACGTTAAAAATTATTAAATAAAAATAAGCAGAAGGTGGTTAAACCTTCTGCTTATTCTATTGTTAATATACATGCTGTTTGATGTGCTAATTACTACATATGCACCCCAAAAATTATTCTACTGCCTTTTCAAGAGCTTGATTTATATCATAAATTATATCTTCAATATCTTCAATTCCAATAGAAAGTCTAAGTAAATCAGGAGTTATTCCTGCCTTTGCCTGTTGCTCTACAGAAAGTTGAAGGTGAGTGGTACTAGCAGGATGTATAACTAATGACTTTGCATCTCCTACATTTGCAAGTAAAGAAAATAATTCTAGGCTGTTTGCAAACTTTTTACCTGCTTCAGCTCCACCTTTTATTCCAAAAGTGAATATTGAGCCAGGACCTTTTGGAAGATATTTTTGTGCTAATGCATAATATTTATTATCTTCAAAACCTGGATAGTTAACCCAAGCAACTAAAGGATGATTTTTTAAGAATTCAGCAACTTTTCTAGCATTTGAAACATGTTTTTCAACTCTTAGTGATAAGGTTTCAAGACCTAAGATTAATAGGAAGGAGTTAAATGGACTTAAGGATGCCCCTGTATCTCTTAAGTATTGAACTCTAGCTTTAAGAATATATGCTACTGGTCCAAAAGCATCAGTATAAACAATTCCATCATAACTAGGATCTGGTGAAGTTAAACTACTAAATCTTCCACTAGCCTTCCAATCAAATTTTCCTGAGTCTACTAAAACACCGCCAATAGAAGTTCCATGTCCACCAATAAACTTTGTAGCAGAATGAACTACGATGTCCGCTCCAAATTCAATAGGTCTTATTAGATAAGGTGTTCCAAAGGTGTTATCAACTATTAATGGAAGATTATTTTCATGAGCTATTTTAGCAACAGCTTCTATATCAATAATATTTATTCCTGGATTACCTATTGATTCTATATATATAGCCTTAGTTTTATCTGTAATAGCTACCCTGAAATTTTCTGCATCATCTGGATCTACAAATACTGTTTTAATACCGAATTTCGGAAAAGTATTAGCGAATAAATTATAAGTACCACCATAAAGAGTACTTGCAGAAACTATTTCATCACCGGTCTCGGCGATGTTTAAAATTGAGGCAGTTATGGCAGCAGCACCTGAAGCAAATGCAAGAGCAGCGGCACCACCTTCTAATTGAGCAATTCTTTGTTCAAAAACATCGGAAGTTGGGTTCATTATTCTTGTATAGATATTTCCAAATTCTTTTAGACCAAATAAGTTGGCAGCATGATCTGTGTCGTTAAATACGTAGGATGAGGTTTGATAAATTGGAACTGCTCTAGAACCCGTTGTTGGGTCAGCCTTCTGTCCTCCATGAACTTGTACTGTGTCAAATTTTAATTTTCTTTCACTCATTAATATTGCCCCCTAAAAATTATTTTCCCAATGTGTTTTAACTATTTATATTGAAATCAATATAAAACCTAGTAAACAAATATATATTATAAATATTATAGTAGTGTAAGTAAATATTGTCAATATATAAATTAAATCTTTAGACTGTTTTGAAAAGTCTAACAATAAATAAGTGTGAAAAAAGTTTTATGCTATGAATTTTGATTTCTTTTATTATAAATGGTATTCTATTTTATATAGATAATAGTATTAGGCGAAAGAGGAGTATTAGCATGAAGTATAGAATTGAAAAGGATTCACTGGGCGAGACAAAAATAGATGATAAATTTTATTATGGAATTAATACTCAAAGGGCAATTGAAAACTTCCCACTAGAAAATAAGAGTGTTAATTTAAAATTAATATATGAAATAGCAATTATTAAAAAAGCCGCAGCGATGGTTAATAAAAATCTTAAAAAAATTTCTGAAGAAAAAGCAAATGCCATTATAAAGGCAAGTGAAGAGGTACGTTTAGGCCAATTGGATTGTAATTTTGTAGTTAGTGCTTTCCAGGGTGGCGCGGGAACTTCTACTAATATGAATGTGAATGAAGTAATTGCTAATAGAGCTATTGAAATTCTAGGAGGAAATAAGGGAGAATATAGTTTAATCCATCCTTTAAATGAGGTCAACATGTCGCAATCTACCAATGATGTTTATCCTACTGCACTTAGAATTGCTGCAATTCATCTTATAAGGAAGTTAAGCAATTCTCTATCTGAGCTACAACAATCCTTTCAAATTAAAGAGAATGAATTTGCAGATATTATAAAATTAGGACGAACTCAGCTTATGGATGCACTTCCTATGATGGTAGGACAAGGATTTGGAGCCTATGCAAAGGCACTTGAGAGAGATCGTTGGAGAATTTATAAGGTAGAAGAGCGGTTAAGACAAATAAATATGGGTGGCACTGCTATTGGAACTGGTTTAAATGCTACAAACAAATTTATATATATGATAACAGATACCCTTCAAGATCTAACAAAGCTGGGACTCGCCAGATCTGATTATCCTATGGATATAACTCAAAACTGTGATGTGTATGTGGAGGTTTCGGGTTTATTAAAGTCTTGTAGTGTTAATTTATTAAAAATATCAAATGATTTAAGGTTACTAAGTTCTGGTCCTAAGGGTGGTTTTGGAGAGATAAATTTACCTAATATGCAAGCTGGTTCAACAATAATGCCTGGAAAGGTTAATCCTGTGATTCCAGAGATGGTGGCTCAGATTTCCATGAGAGTTATTGCAAACGATGGAGCTATAACCATGGCAAGTTCTATGGGACAACTAGAATTAAATTCTTTTACTCCACTTATTGCGGAGAGTTTACTGGAATCCCTTGAACTTTTAAATAAATGCGTTATAATATTTAGAGAAAAATGTATTGACGGAATTACTGTGAATGAAGAAAGATGTAAAGAAAATCTCGAGAGGTCAACAGCTTTAGTTACTGCCTTAGTTCATCATATAGGTTACGACAAAGCTAGTGACATCGCAAAGAAAGCTTTAATAGAGGATAAAACTATAAGGGATATATTACTTTTGGAAGAGATACTTCCTAAGGAAAAAATAAAGGAAATATTAAATCCCTATGAACTAACCAAACCAGGAATACCTGGATATAAGTAAGGAGGAATTAAATTGAGTTTAAATGATACACCTCGCTCAGAGCGAGTTCATATAGCTTTATTTGGTATGAGAAATGCAGGGAAATCAAGCATTATTAATGCTATAACAAATCAGGAGATAGCTATAGTGTCTGAGGTGAAAGGTACAACTACTGACCCAGTGTATAAAGCTATGGAAATTTTACCAATAGGGCCTTGCGTAATTATTGATACAGCCGGCTTGGATGACGTTGGAGAACTTGGAGAATTAAGAAAAAAGAAAACTCTTGAGGTTTTAAATAAAACAAATATTGCTTTGGTAGTTATTGATAGCTCCATTGGACTAACTGACTACGATAAGTTTATTATTCAGCAAGTTAAGGATAAAAAGGTTCCAGTAATAGCCGTTTTAAATAAAATTGATAAGATTGATATAAATGAAGAGCATATTGAAGAAATAAAAAAACAACTAGATATTCCCTCTGTTTCTGTTTCAGCAGCTACAAAAAAAGGGATAAAGGAACTGAAGGATAAAATTATAAGTATCCTTCCAGAAGATGAGGAAAAGTTTAAAATAATTGGGGATCTTATAAGTCCGGGAGACTTTGTAGTATTAGTGACTCCCATCGATAAGGCAGCTCCAAAGGGAAGGTTAATTCTTCCTCAGCAACAGACAATTAGAGATATTCTTGAAAGCGATGCAATTGCAATAGTAACTAAGGAACATGAGCTAAAGGAAACTTTAGAAAATCTAGGTAAAAGGCCTAGGCTTGTTATTACTGATTCTCAGGTGTTTTTAAAGGTTGCAGCGGATACACCAAAGGATATACCTATGACTTCCTTTTCAATTTTATTTGCCCGATATAAGGGGGATTTAGTGGAACTTATCAGGGGTGTTAAGGCCATTGAAAAACTTAAGGATGGAGATAAAGTATTAGTATCAGAAGGCTGTACACATCATCAACAATCTGATGATATAGGAAGGGTTAAGATTCCTAGGTGGCTTAGACAAATTACTGGTAAACAGCTAGATTTCGAGTACACTTCAGGAGTTACCTTCACTGAGGATGTTAAAAGATATGCGTTAATAATACATTGTGGTGCATGCATGCTAAATAGAACTGCAATGTTAAATAGAATTGAAGCAGCAAAAGAATTTAGTGTACCAATAGTTAATTATGGGATTTTAATTGCCTATGTACAAGGCATTTTCGATAGAGCCTTAGAGCCGTTTCCATTGGCTAAAATGCTATGGGAAGAAGAATAATATGAGTTCTTAAAGAATTAGAGAGGATGGGTTTATTTGCATAAGGTTTTAAATGAATTTTCACAATCTATTAAAAAGAACATAAAGGGTATATTATTAATAATTATTGCTGCAATTTTCACCTCTGTTGGACAATTATTTTGGAAGCTTTCCAACGGAACGGAAGTGAAGTTGGTGCTAATTGGATTCGTCTGTTATGGATTAGGTGCAGTATTAATGATTTTGGCTTTTAGGTTCGGAAGCCTTTCAGTTCTGCATCCGTTTATGAGTGTTGGGTATATATTTGCTATAATACTCGGACAAACTAAGTTACATGAAAACATATCTGTGGCCAAATATGTTGCTGTTGCAATAATAATGCTAGGGGTAACTTTTATTGGAGGCGGAGATGTATAAGTATTTATTAGTGTGTTTGATAATGACAATTTTCGGAGCCTTTGGTGGACTTTTCTTCAAAAGAGCAGCGGATACAGGTACATCAATTATAAATATATTTTTTAGTCCTTATCTATATCTAGGTGGAACGCTTTACGTAATAAGTGCGGCATTAAATATCTTGGCTTTAAAAGGATTGAATTACACAGTGGTATTACCAATTACAGCTATAACCTATGTATGGACTCTAGTAATTTCATTTTTTATTTTAAAGGAAAAGCTTAGCAGTAAAAAAATATCTGGGGTTATATTAATTATAGTTGGAGCATTGATTTTAGGATTATCTAAATAATGGGGCAGCCCATTCACTTAAAGGGCTACCCCATTATTTATTAAAAGTTATCTTTTCTAATTCTAGAATAATAGTCTATCATATGTCTTTCAATCTCGTCGTTGATAGAGGTAGCACCAATTATAAGATCCGCTGTGGACTGACTCATGGCTACAGGGATATCGTATAAAACAGCGATTCTTAAAAGAGCTTTAACATCGGGGTCATGGGGCTGAGATGTTAATGGATCCCAAAAGAAAATCATGCAATCTATTTCACCATTAACTATGGCTGAACCTATTTGCTGGTCACCACCCATTGGACCGCTTTTGAAAGCGTTGACGGGTAACCCAGTTTCTTCGGTTATAAGTCTGGCTGTAGTGCCTGTACCAAAAAGAAAATGCTTTTGTATATTCTCTTTATTATCTTTAATCCAATTAATTAAATCCGGTTTCCTATTATCATGGGCTACTAGTGCAATATGTTTTTGTTTACCTATATTTTTCAATATATAATCCCCCTTTAATGGTGTAGCGTTTATAATACCTCTATTAATAACAAAAGACTGCATAAAATAACTATTACTAAAAACAATAAAGAACTGTAAAGATGATTCTTGTTTTTAGTTTTCAAAAATAACTTTAGATTAACTAAAACTAACGGAATTAGGTATATTACTGTTACAATAAAAATAGCGTCAGTCTGTGACTTTAATGTGGAAACAAAAAATATTATCCCAAGGAGTAAAACCATTAGGCAGGTTTCAATTGGGCTGAAGGATTTTTTTAGAAAACTACCCTGAAAATTTCCTTTAATATAGTTCCTAATATTATAGCCACTTAATATAATAGAAATAAGGATTATAAATAAGAACAACACCTGATTATGCATAAAATTCACCTCTTCTAAACTTATTTATATACAAACAAGTTTAATTCATTTTTAATTAAAGCGCAAACAAAATAAATCATAAATAAATATATTTAGGTAAAAATAGCAAGTAACATGAAAAACATATAAATTATTTATATAGGAGGACATCCATCATGGCAAATGAAAAATATATAAAACCAGATAAACACGAAATAAAGAGAAAATTGTCATCTTTGCAATATAGGGTGACACAAGAAAGTGCAACAGAAAACCCATTTACTAATGAGTTTTGGGGCGAAAAAAGAGAAGGGATTTATGTTGATATTGTTACAGGAGAGCCTCTTTTTAGCTCACTTGAAAAGTTTGATTCTGCTTGTGGATGGCCTAGTTTTGCTAAGCCTTTGGATTATGATGCAATTTTAGAGAAACCTGATAGTGCATTTAATACTATAAGAACCGAGGTTAGAAGTAAAAAAGGCGACTCTCATCTTGGACATGTTTTTGAGGATGGACCTAAAGATAAGGGTGGATTAAGGTACTGCATTAACAGTGCATCGTTAAAATTTATAGTTAAAGAAGATCTTGAAGGAGAAGGTTACGGGGATTATCTAAAAATTTTCAAATAAATTTAATACAAAGTGATGATTTTACATACTAACATAAAATCATCACTTTTGTTATAATAATAACTATAGAATTGTAAAGTTTATATAATGGAGGGGTAAGGATGAGAAGAACATATTTTTGGGGAATACTATTTATAGTAATTGGTGTAGGTGCTGTGGTTAAGGAATTTGTTGAAATTAATTTACCTACATCAACTATTATCTTTTCAGCAATTTTTATTGTATGGGGGATTTCCATATTAACTGGGAATTATATGCCCCATGAAAGACGTAGACATAGGCACAGAGATAGCGAGGATACTGCCTTTACAAAAAGTGAGAGTAGGGGCTATGCCATGCAGGAAAAGTATGATGTAATATTTGGAGATAGAACTATTGATTTAACAACCCTTAATTTACCAGAGAAAAACCGAAACATTAAAATAGATACTATTTTTGCTAGAAGTTATGTGAAAATTAACCCCCAAATTCCAGCATTAATAAAGGTTAATGCAGTTTTTGCTGGAGCCTATTTACCTAACAAAACAAATATATCCTTTGGGGAGTATACCTATACTACTAAAAGTTTTAACCAGGCAGTACCTTATTATTACATTAAAGTTGATGTAGTATTTGGACAAACGGATATAGTTGAAGTATAAGGCATGGTGAAAAAAATTAGACCAGAAAAAATCTGGTCTAATCTTTTTTAAGGAAATATTGTTACAAATTTAATTGAATATATGTCGCATAGAGTAGAGGTAGTAGTATCAAGATCTCTTATTATTATATAACTTATACCAACATCTGTAAGAGTTCCATTTCTATCTTGAATTTGACTAGTTCCTAAGAGGAAAGTAATTCTCATTCTTTTCCCTATCTGAGTCCTTAAGTAACCTTGAGTATAGGCTATGCCTAAATCTGTAGGTGAGCCTGGAGCCATTTCGAAATTTGATGGAAAGCCCATAGGTTGTTGTTGTGTTTGTTGTTGCGGTTGTGGTGGTTGCTGTTGTTGTTGTTGTTGTTGTTGCATAGGTTTCTGAGTTTGCATTGATTTTTTCCCTCCCATATTATAGGTTGGCATTATTTGATAAGGTGGATAATCGGAAAATTCTCTTGATACAGGTTCGTAATAATTTGAATAGAATTCTGGTAACATACTTATCTCCTTAATTAATTATTATGTTGTAAAATATAAGGCTGTAGGATTGTAGAAGCAATGCTCAGCAACAGCTATTTGAAAAGTTCCTGAGCCGTTAAAAGGGAAAAGATAGGGACAACCTGGAGCAAAGGGATTAAAGTACCACAGTGAATATCCTATTGGGAATAATCTGTTTCCCGCCAATGCCCAATCGGCGATATCATAATGAATTTGCTCTGGTGGACTTGCCCAGATAGTTTGTGGATTTGCCACTCCGCCAAGAACTGAACGCATACAGTCATATTGGCCCTTTTGATATAGTACTTTTCTAATATCACCTTGACCTATTCTTTGGTATTCGCCAGCTGAAACTCTAACTCTATTCATAATGGAAGTGGCAACAGCCTTCATTCCGTTATCACCTTCACCTCCTGCTTCACATTTTAGTAATCTTGCTAATAATTCTCTATCTGAATATGCCATGTATTTACACCTCATGAATTCACTATACTAATAAGTTATTCAATTACTTAGAAAAGGTTACAGTTAATAAAAAAATCACTCAAAATATTTTTGAGCGATTTAAGAAGTCTTTGGTATATTTGAGTTTATTCAAAAGGATAAATATTTAAAGCATGATAAAATTGAGAATCTATCTCATGAGAAATAGGAAGTTTTTTATCTCTTCTAAATTTGATAACGTCTTTTTTCATTTCCTCATCATAAATACCGTTTAAGTTACCTTCATAATAATGGATGTTCTTCAATCTTATTTGAACCTCAAGGACATCCGCACCTCTATCACCAGGAATTAATAATCTAAAGGTGTTAAAATTTAAATCATAAGGACCACCATAAATTATTACTAAGGTACCAATGGGAACTATACTAAACAATAATTCTACATCTTTGTTTAGCATTCTTATACATCCACGAGATGCAGCAGAACCGATAGAAAGGGGCTTATTTGTACCATGAATACCATATTTACCCCAGGGAACATTTAATCCTATCCATCTTGTTCCAAAGCCCTTACTCCATTTCGCCTTTTCATAAATTCTCCAGGTTCCAATAGGGGAGGGCGTATAATATTTGCCACCGGCTATAGGAAATTCTTTTACTATTTTTCCAGATGAATTTTTAATTAAAAACAATCTAGATTCATTTAAATCTACTAGAACTGTAAAGTATAATGTGGAATTATTACTAGCTGGCGTTGCAGTTATTATTGAAGAACAAACTGGATTAAATAATATAATAAGAACTAATAATAAAATTAAAAAGGTTCTTCTATGCATTTTTTCGCTCCTGTTCTTAGGCACAATGAAGAAAATTACCAGTTAAGATTATAGTTATTTTTTGAATATGCCTTATGTAACGCAATTATTTTATGCTAATTTTATTATTTTATTCTTGAAGGGACAAAAATTCATCCCCAATCTCACATAGAGATGGGGATGAATTAACTTACCTAACTAAAAGGCGAAAATAAGATTATCGATTGTTATAGAAACAGGTTTTGCTAAAAGCCATTTATTTGTAACAGTATCATCAAAATAAAATAGAGCTCCATTTGTAGGATCAATCCCACTTAATGCTGCTTTTGCTGCCCTAATAGAATCCGCATCTGCAGGTTTATTAATCCATCCATTCAAAACTGGAGTGAATTGGTAATAGCCATTTATTGTTTGATAAATAACAGTACTAATGGAGTTAGCGAAGGTAGTGCTTTTAACTCTGTTTATAACTACGGCGCCTACAGCAACCTTAGCAGTATAGGGTTGATCCTGTGCCTCAGCAGTAATTAATCTTGATAGCAAGTCCACATCACTTGCTGAGTAAACTATGGTTTTTATTGGGGTAACTGATGGCGCTACAGGTATATTTAACACTTTTCCAATATTAACATTATCAGTCCATAGATTATTAGCTATTCTCAAGGTATACAAGGCAATTCCATACTTTTTTGCAATTAAATATAATGAATCACCGTTTTGTACAGTATAGGTTTTACAAGAAACATATAATACTTGTCCAGGATATATTGTGGAACTTATAAGTTTATTATCATTTATAAGGTTTGTTGTAGTTGTGCTGAATAGTTTGCTTACCTTATATAATGAGTCACCACTAAGTGTAGTATAAGTGGCTGCAAAGACATTATTAGAGGCAAATAAAGATATGCCTAGTGTTAATACCGTGGTTAGTAAAATTGATTTTACGTTTTTAAACTTGCTCATCTTTTGTCCTCCTTCAGTCTGCGAGGTTAATTACTTTTCAAATACCTCGTGTCTCTTTTAGAAACTTGGACTGTAGTGTCAGTTTAAAGTATAAATAGAACTATGGCTATGCAAAAATTATGGCTTTATTAGTATATAAAGCCATAGTAGAAGATAATTTGAAATATTATATCACTAAAGAATGTACATATGAACATTTAGATAGTATTATATTTTTATATGCTTTGGCATTCTTATAAAATAGAAATAGAGATTCATCTATATAATGTGAAAAGAGGAGTTAAGTGTTTTGGGAAATAAAGATTTAAATTGTATATATCAATGTCCAGTATGTGGTTTACCTTTAGCAAGAGTCGAAAGACAATACCTATGTGAAAAAAATCATTCTTATGATATATCTGAAAAAAACCATGTTAATCTTTTATTAGCAAATCAAAAGAAGACTAAAGATCCAGGGGATAACAAGGAAATGATGGATAATAGAAGAGACTTTCTTAATAAAGGATATTATCATAGGTTTTCTGAGGAATTAAATGATACTATAGATTGTAATTTAAAGACTAATGTAGAGTATATACTTGACGCTGGGTGCGGAGAAGGTTATTTCATATCATTATTAAAAAATAAATTGAGCAGTAATATCCATAGAGCTAATATTAACTATTACGGCATAGATATTTCTAAGTCAGCAATAAAAAATGCTACTAAAAGAGATAAATCTATTAACTTTGCAGTAGGGAGTAATTTTAATTTACCAATTTTAGATAATTCTTTGGATTGTATAATTAGAAACTTTGCACCTGGGGAAGTAAAAGAATTTAATAGGGTTTTGAAATCTGAAGGCAAGCTTTTTATTATAACCCCTGGTGTGGAACACTTGTTTGAATTAAAAGAAAGATTATACGAAAAGCCTAGAAAACATGAAATAAAAGATGATGCTTTAGGTGGTTTCAAACTTATAGAGCATAGACAAATAAAGTATAATATTGATTTAATGGATAACGCAGATATTCAAAACCTCATAACAATGACACCCTACTATTGGAGCATTACAAATGAAATGAAAAGTAGAATCAATGCCTTAGAGTCCTTTAATGTTACATTGCATTTTAATATACATGTGTATGGGAAGTTATAAAATACATTGGAACTTAAAAAGTATATCTTGGAGACCTTAGCATAGCTTAGCTACAGCTACCTTCACTGCAACAAGTAACTCTAAGGTTGGCTCGTTAAAAAAAACCTACCCCTCTTAATCCCACGTCCTGTGGGTAAGAGGGCCGTGTCCCGTCCTTGGGACACAATTACGGATTTTTTAAGACTAGTTATCTTGTTTTATACTAATTCTCTTATTTATTAGAAAATTAACAATAACATATATTCCATAAAAAACAGCATCGTCATTTACGTTGAAAAAGGTGGAATGCAAAGGAGCAAGTCCTTTATTATCATCAGCTATCCCAAGTCTGAAATGAAGGGCGGGTACTTTCTCAGCGAAAAAAGAAAAGTCTTCTGCTGCGAAGGTTCTAACTAAGGGTAATACATTTTCATTACCTAGTATAATTTTAGAACTCTGTATAAATTCTTCAGTTAGTTTCTTATCATTAATTAAGGGCGGATATTGCCAACTATAGTATATTTCTGCCTCACAGCCATGATTCTTTGCAACTGTATTTGCAGAATTAATTATCTTTTCTTTTAAATTTTCTCGAAGTTTTACATTAAAGGTTCTTACAGTACCTTTAACTATAGCTTCTGATGAAACTACATTAGAGGTGTTTCCAGAATTTATACAAGCCACAGACACTAGGGAATCTTCATTATGAGTTTTAATATTTTCAATGAATTCTATAGCAGGATAAATGGGGTTTATAAAGGCTTCAGGCATAGCAGCATGACCGCCTATACCTTTAAAGGTAATATGAAAATCATCAACCGAAGCCATGGAACTGCCTGGGCCAACCGAAATTTTCCCAACCTTAAGTCCTGGCCACACATGTAATCCAATAATTTCAGTTACCTTTGGATTTTCAAGTACACCTTCCTTAATCATGGGGAGAGCGCCACCTTCATCTTCTTCCGCAGGTTGAAATATAAATTTTACACAATTTTCGTAACCTAATTCCTTGAGCACTAAGGCCGTACCTATAATTATAGCCATGTGATAATCATGACCACAAACATGAGAAACCCCATTTACGGGTAAGGCATCCATGTCTGCTCTTAAAGCAATACACTCCTCCCCATTGTTTAAAAGCGCAGAAACTCCTGTGTTGTATAACACAGAAGTTTTTAATCCTGATTTATTCAGAAAGTCTAAAAGTATTTTCTGCGTTTTAAACTCTTTAAAAGATAGCTCAGCATTTAAAGAAAGCTTTTCTCTTAGGCTTATAATTTCAGGGAGTTTACATTTAATAATTTCTGAAACTAGCATATTTCCTCCAATACTAAGGTGAAAACATGAAGAGCCTCATCTAATTCTTCCTTGGTGACATTTAAAGGAGGTAAGAACCTTATAACCCTTGGTCCCGCACTTATCAAAAGCAACTTCTTTTCTAAACACTTTTTCATAAACTCCTTTGTGTCAAAGTCGATTTCAACACCTATTAAAAACCCCATGCCTCTAATTTCTTTAATTATAGGATATTTTTTCTTGAGAATTTCTAATTTTTCAAAGGTATAGCTACTTCTTTCATCTATGGTATCAATAATTTTATTATCTACTAATTCTGTAATGACTGCTAAGGAAACTGCACAAGCTAAGGGATTGCCACCAAAGGTACTTCCATGGTCTCCTGGTTGTAAAACAGTAGAAGCCTTTTTATTTGCAATTACAGCTCCTATTGGAAAACCACCACCTAAGCCTTTTGCTAGAGCAATCACATCTGGAATTACTCCAAATTGTTTATAAGCAAATAGACTTCCAAGTCTTCCTATACCACATTGTACCTCGTCATATATTAAAAGAGCATCATTTTCTGTACATAGCTCTCTAATTTCTTTTATAAAGTCCATATTAATTGGAATTACTCCACCTTCACCTTGTATAGGTTCAACAATTACGCCACATACATCTGTAGTAAAGGCTTCTCTTAAGGCTTTTAGATCGTTAAAAGGTATTTTTTGAACTCCACCAATTAATGGACTGAAGGCCTCCTGATACTTACCTTGACCAGTAACGGAAAGAGCACCCATGCTTCTTCCGTGAAAGGAATTTTCCATATATAATATAGTACTTTTATCTCCCTTAAGTTTTCCGTACTTTCTTGCTAATTTCAGAGCACCTTCAATAGCCTCTGTTCCACTATTGCAAAAGAACACACTTTCATGATCGGAGTTTTCAATTAATTTTTTAGCCAGTAGTGTATGAGTGGTATTATAGTAGTAATTTGATACGTGTATTAATTTATTACTTTGGTCCTGTATAGCCTTGATAATTACGGGATGACTATGCCCTAAACAATTTACAGCTACTCCAGATACAAAATCTATATATTCAGTGCCGTTTATATCATAAAGCTTAGAGCCTAAGCCCTTATCAAAAGTAACATCAAATCTTCCATAGGTTTTCATTAAACAATCTTCTGACATTTATTTATTCCACCTCCAGATAAAATTCTTGTTCCAGATTTTAAATATAAATCCAGAAGAAGAGCATGCTCTTTTCTACCATCGATTAAGTGGACATTTTTAGTCCCTTTTTCAATAGCTTCGATGCAACATTCCATTTTAGGAATCATTCCATCTGTGATTTCTCCACTCTCAATATAATCATGAATTTCTTCGATAGTAAGAGTAGATATTAAGGTAGTTGGATCATGTATATCTCTATAAACTCCCTCAATATCTGTCATTATTATCAATTTTTCAGCCTTCATAACTCCACTAATAAAGGCTGCTGCAAAATCTGCATTTATATTATAGCTATTTCCATCAACATCACATCCAATAGGAGAAATAACAGGGATATAATTTTTGTCAAGGAAATCAATAAGAAGATTTTTATTTATATTTACTATTTTACCCACAAATCCAATATCTATTTTTTGACCCTTTTCATAAATGTACTGCTTTTTAGCTCTAATCAAATTACAATCTCTTCCGCTTATTCCTATTGCATTCAATCCTCTTGTGCTAAGATGCGATGAGAGCTTTTTATTTACATCACCTGAGAGTACCATTTCGACAATCTCCATGGTATAATAATCTGTAACTCTTAAACCATTAACCCATTTACTTTCAATACCAGTTTTATTCAACCATTTTGAAATTTCTGGCCCGCCACCATGGACAATAATAATGTTTATGTCCATATTTTTTAGCGTGACCACATCGTTAAAAAATGCCTCTTGAGCAATTTTATTTTTCATGACGCTTCCACCATATTTAATAACAAAGGTCTTCCCCTTAAATTTATTTAAATAGGGAAGCATTTCTATGGGTATGGAACTTTCAGTTTCTTCTATTTTTTTCATTACAACCACCAACCTCGATGTATATTATGAGAATAATTATACAATGGTTTCTATAATTATTCAATAAGGATATTGATTTTTGCTAAAAAATACTGCATAATTATACTTGAAAATTAATAAATATAAATTTTATAGAGGTGATATTATGATAAATGTTGGAATAATAGGCTCTACAGGATATGCAGGAGAAAATGTAGTTTGGATTTTATGCAATCACCCTGAGGCAAAAATTATTTTTGTGAATTCGCATAGTTACACAAATATACCATTTAACAAAATATATGGAAATTTCAATGGATACTTTGAGGATGAATGTATTAGTAATTCTGATATGGAGGATAAGCTTTCACAAATAGATGTATTATTTTTAGGCTTACCTTCTGGAAAATCTTTTGAAATAGTGGATAAGGCAAATAAAATGGGTCTAAGAGTAATAGATATGGGCGCAGACTTTAGATTAAAGGAGCAAAAAAATTATGAAAGCTGGTATGGGTTAAAACATGAAAGTTCACATTTGTTACAAAACTCAGTATATGGGCTTTGCGAATTAAATAGAGAAAATATTAAAACAGCTAGGGTTTTAGCAAATCCAGGTTGCTATCCCACTGCAAGTATTTTGGCAATGGCACCTTTGCTTAAACACATGTTAATAGATAATGATTCTATTATAATAGATGCTAAGTCAGGGGTCTCTGGTGCAGGAAGGTCAGCTAGTATAGGTAATTTGTTTTGCGAGGTAAATGAATCCATTAAGGCATATGCAGTGGCAACCCATAGGCATACTCCTGAAATTGAACAGGAGTTATCAAAGTTCACTGAGAAGGATGTATTTATAAGTTTTACACCTCATTTAGTCCCTATGAATAGGGGGATTTTAGCCACCTGTTATGCCAAATTAACCAAAGTTATAAGCGAAGAAGAATTAAATGAATTATATAGTGAATTTTATAAAGAAGAATATTTTGTAAAGGTATTAAAGGATTTACCGGAAACTCGATGGGTAAAGGGCTCTAATCAATGCCATATATCAGTAAGAGTGGATAAGAGAACAAATAGAGTTATAATAGTATCTGCAATTGACAATCTAATGAAAGGTGCAGCAAGCCAGGCTGTTCAGAATATGAATATAATGTTTGGACTAAAGGAAACTTTGGGATTAGAATTTTTTAGTATGGCACCGTAAATAATTCATATAGCTTTGTGAATAATGAATATTTTTAAAGAATAGAATTATGGTATAATTAATATAAGACAATGAATAATAAGTAGAAATTGGGAGGCGGATAATTATGAAGAGAAAAAAAGAATTATATGATGAGATAAGGGTTATTGAAAAAGAACTAAAAGGATTAGCTTCAATTGTACATGATGAAGTATCTATTCCTTCACAAGATGAGATACATGGATGGGCTATTCAAATGGATCATTGCATTAATAGATTAAAGGTTTTAAGAGAAGAAGTACTTGAATTTTATAGTAATTAAATTTAATGGGTTGAAATTAGTTTGTAAAACTGATAGAATAGTAATAATTTAAAACTAAATAGTTCGGATGATTGTAGCAGGAGAGTATAGAGTATCTATACACCGAAGAAGTAAATCTTTCAGGTACCGTGAGGAGATGACTGTTACAGGACGAGCCCTTGGAGAGACTCTATATAGAGCACCGAAGGAGAAAGTTAGTGAAAACTAGTGAAACTCTCAGGTAAAATGACAGTGGATAATATTGATTTCAAGGGTCGAATATTATCTATTCGGCTTTTTTTGTAATAAAAAAATATTGGGGGGATAAAAATGAAGGCTGTATTAACTGTAATTGGGAAAGATAAAGTAG
>JACMJL010000021.1 GCA_014380625.1 Clostridiaceae bacterium | reverse complement strand
TTTGATTTTGCGAAAGCTCCATTGAATTGCGCATGGCCTAGGTGTGCATAAATAAAAAAGAAGTACGCATACGACAGCATTCAAAACTTGAAAGGGGCATTCCATGAGCTATTAAAGTAAAATGGGCTGTCCCTTTCTCTTATATTATTTCTTAAAAATATCTCAAACATGGTGGTGTAACAAGTTTACACTAACTCAAACATTAGGAGGGAATAAAGTATGAAATTACTAAGAAAGCCAATTTCCTGCATTGTAGTGATTATATTTTTAATAACCATTATTTTTTCGCCACTAATGCCTGCTAATAACGTTCATGCAGCTGGAGGCACACTCTATGAAGCAGAATCAGCTGTAAGGGTAGATGCAGAGGTGCAAACACTAGGAGCAGGATTTTCTGGTACTGGCTATGTGGATTTGGGTGATAAAGCAAATGCATCTAGTATGACTTGGCAAAGTGTATACGCAGCAGTTTCTGGGAACTATATTTTAAACATCAAGTATAGCAATAATTCAATCAATGATACGCCAATGAGTATCACAGTAAACGGACAGAAGGTGACTACCTTCAACGGCGAGCCGACTGACGTAAATACCTGGGGCACTTTAACATCTGTGGTTGCGCTAAACATGGGTAACAATACCATTAAACTTGTTTCCGAAAGCGCAGATGGATCTTTTGTGGACTACCTTGAAGTGATCCCTTACGCAACCATTGTAGAAACAGAAAGTGGCGGGGGAGCAGCGCATTCTAAGGTAACTATAGCTGCAAACGTCGGCACAGCACCTGGGTTTTCAGGAACTGGGTATGTGAGTATTTCGGATCTAAGTGGATATATGTTGTTTAATAACGTTGTAGTCCCTTCCACTGGGAAGTATACTATAAAACTTAGGTATAGCTTAGGAAATACAACGAGACCGGCAAAAATGACAGTTAATGGCACTCAGATTTTAAACATAAAAGGCTTAGGCACAGGAGCGTGGAGTAACTGGAAATATGAGGAACTCAAAGGCGTTGATTTAAACGCAGGTAGCAATACCATAAAAATTGAGCGTTTAGCAAGTAATACGACCGCTGTTTATGATCGGTTTGAAATAGAACCAGAGGCAGTACCGGTGCTAGGAGACCAGACATATAGAACAACTACCTTTGAAGCAACGGATATTGATCCTATGATTGCTGCTACAGCAACGGACGCTATCGTAAATTCTCCATTACTTGACGGTAAAAAGATTAACAGCCTATCTGAAACATCGGTAAAGCTTGTTAATAGAAACAGCAGCCGAATGGCAGAAATTACTATTCCTGCGACGAAGAGGGGCATTATTGGCTTCCCTTTCAATAACAGTTGGACAGTTCCTGTATCTATGAAGAGTTATACCGTTGAGTCTAGCTTTATACTGCCCGATAAGAATGCTAACTATTTGTTTAAATTAATTGGCGCTACAGGCTTTGAAAGTACTGTGTTTGTATTTGGTATGGATGGAAAGATTTATGCACGTTCTAATAATACAGCCAGTGGAGCACTTGCAGAAAGAGGAATCTGGAGCAAGGACATCCAATATAAAATCAAGCTTGTATTCCATGTGGATACTCAAAGCTATGAAATGTACCTGGATGGGAATAAGATTATTGACAATGAACCGATGCAAACAGACACCTATACAGGTGGCCTGAAAGGTTTCTACATGGAAGCAAGAGAAGGTGCTCGTCTTGAAACAAAGATTCTAGTTGACGATATCCAACTTTCAGGAAGTAATGCACTAGGAACTGCTGCTGTTGTTAATCCCAATTTGGGGAAATTATATGAAGACCAACCGTATATAGGAACACCAGTAAATTATTATATAAGTGGTAGTAGTGGATTGGATATCAATGATGGTAAATCAACTGAAAAAGCTTTTAAAACAATTCAAAAGGCTGCAACTGTGACAAATCCAGGAGATACAGTATTCATCATGCCGGGCACCTATTTAGCCAATACTTCCAATGATAAATGGTTAAATATAACGCGTTCAGGCGCTCATGACTATGAAACAGGTGAGGCTTACTATATTACATATAAAGCCTATGACCCAACTAACAAACCCAAGCTTCAGCTGGTTAAAGATATCAAAGGAATTTGGAATATGGTAAGTATTCAGGCAAATTATATTATCTTTGATGGCGTTGAAGTAGAGGGCACTGTAAATGATCTTACCTTGGCAATGGGTGAGGAGAACTATAATTTAAAAATAGCAGGTGGTACAGACTGGGC